>JAFLCP010000103.1 GCA_017303505.1 Planctomycetota bacterium
GTTGCTATTTCTTTGCAAAAGCGCGGGTATAGCAACATTGGCGAGTTGGACTTTACCAGTGGCCAAATCGTGATGGCCAAACTTCTGAAACTCGATGTGACACTCATCGTTAACGAATCGCTCACGAACGCAGATTTGGCCGAAGATGCGGGAGTCGAATTCGATGGTTGGGGAGCCGCTGTGGTGTCTTGAGGAGTGGCTCACTGGACACTCGCTTGCGAATCGAAGGAACGAAATTAGGCGCGAATTCGGTCGGATTTCCGCGCTTTTGGTGTGACTTTTCCCCAAAATGAGTACAATTCGGGTCTCTGTGGTTCTATCACTTTTATGGGATTTTGGGGTTTGGGGCAATGAAGGGTTTGTGTTTCATTCTGTCGCTCGGCTTGTGCTTGGTGTTATCTGGAATGGGGATTGGGCAAGAGCCGAAGCCTGATTTTCGGGAAGATCTGAAGACAGCCATTCCAGAAGGGATTCGGATGCTGGAAGCCAAGGAATATGTTGCATTCCTCAAAGCCTTTGTGCCGCCGGAGCTGTTGAAGAAGATCGTCGGCGATGGCAAGATCGAAGAGTTTGCAGAGAAGTTCGGTAAAGGAAAGTCGGCTACTTTGCTTAAGGTTCTGAGCCAGATTAAAGACGCAGAGCCTGAATACAATGAGGATAAAACCAAGGCTCTTTACAAGCTAAAAGAAGCGGTTGACGGCAAGAGCAAAATTGAGTTCAGCAAACAAGAAAAGTATTGGTACATCGAAAACTAACTTGAGAGTTATTCTTTCAGTTCATCGCCGCACGCAAAGAAATGACACGTTAACTCTGTCATTTCTTTTTTTATGCTGATTTTGGCTTTGGCTGGATTTCATTTTCGTGAATTTGACTTGCCAAGTTGGGTTCGCGCGAACCATTCATTACAATCCAGTGCGTTTACTTCAGTAGCTCAAGTTTGCTTCGCTCACTCAGTCCGTCCTATAGTCATCATCTATGTTATCCAACGCTACCCAACAACTCATTGAAGTTGCCAGAGATCGCGCATCTTCGCCGCGCGACTTTCAGAATGCTTGTTCCGAATTCTATTCTCATGTTGGTACTGCTGAGGCAGCTGAGGTCCGGGCGGCGATTATAGCAGTGGCTGGAAGTTTCAGCATGGAAGATCCACGCCGCGTTGCCATCCTGGCATTGATCTGTGGTGCTCTGGCAGAAGATGGCCAAAGTACAGATCTGTTTGCTAAACCACTCTTAGATCGTTTTAGTAAGGTGTTGGAATTGGCGGTTGGATTAGTCAACGAAATTGAACCGAAGTTGCCACAAGCCGAAGTTGAGACGGAAGAGGAGGCAGACGATGACGACGATGATTCGGATGAAGAAGATTCAGAGGAAATGGATCCGACGGACATTCGAAGCCAAATGTTCGAAGAAGAAAGAGGTGCCCTTGGAACACAATGGGAAACGGAGAAAATTGCATGGGATTCCCTCGAACAATTTTGGCCCCCAGTCATCTTGGTGCTGTCGCTCGATCCCGAATTGCGACGCGAGTATAAGTATCTGATGCGGAATGCCGATCGAATTGCCGAGTTTCATGTCGCCGGCTATTGGGTCAAAACACTCTTAACCGTTTTGCACGATGAACCGATTGTGGTTATCGAGCCCGGTACCAAGACGGGAATTTTGGCGCGAATGTCGGGAGTTGTGGATAACTTTCAATTGCACATGATCCTCATGGATGTTTTTCCCCATTCGGGCCTATTACCACGCCGCCGTATATCGAAAGAAATCGCTGATGTTGCGAAAGGAATTGGGCCACAGAACTTGGATAAGACGGTAACAGGTGCGTGGAACCTCTATGATTGGCGAGCTATTACGTCAGATCTAAAGCTCCCGAAAGAGTCTCAACTCGATGGGATGGAATATTGGATTTGGAATGAAGGAACACCGTCGGACATTCCGGTGATGAATGGACGCCGCGTTATTCTGCTAGGGCCCGCAGCTTACGAACGTCAATGGGGAGCGGGTAGAACGTTTGAACGCTTGCCTGCCGAGATTGTTATTGAAAGATCGCTCAACCGCAATGAAGTGAAAGAGTGGTTGACGCAGATGAAAACAGCCAATCAGTAAAAGGTGTTCCCATGGCAAAGGATTGGTTTTTTGAAGATGATCCATTGACGGCCTGCTTCACCACGAAGAGCGTGCTCGGTGGTGCTCCGATTGTTCGTGTGGTCCATGACTTCGATGGCGATTGGCAGTTTCATGGCGAAGATGATGATCCCGATGCAGTGTTGGTTGCGCTCGAGGTAATCGTAAAAGGGGATCCGAGTATCAATCCGTTGCACGATTTGCCGTATGGCTGGGGAGCAGAACGGAATACTCCCTCCACACCCTGGATGCGATTTAAGAACAACGAGTATCCAGAGTTTTCAGAGCGTGGATTTTATCTCGAAGATGCTGTGTGGGTCGCCTCATATCGAGACGATCTTGATCTCCCCAGTGAAGACGACGTATTACAGCTCGAGATGGGGAACTATGTAAAATTGTTGTTTCGATTCGCAGACGAAGCTGCCGAGCGAGAGGACCATGAAGTAGAGCGGATGTGGGTGGAAATTGTGGGCTTCGACGACTATGGTGATTTTGTCGGCACCATTGCCAACGATCCTGTGCACGAAGTTGCCAAGTTCGGTGACGTCGTACACTTTCATTCGCGTCACATCGCAGACATCGGTAACTTTGATTAAAAGACTTGGGGAGCACGAACCTTGGAACCGATCAATATCTTCTCGCGAATGGCTGAACCTGAAAAAGTCGTTCGGGTTTTGCGAGACTTTGGCTTAGAATTTCTACAAGATGGAGGAGATCGCGATTGGACCAAGATTGTTGTCCCAGTCGAGATCGAAGGTGTTGATTCGACCCTCATTATTACCCACTCGGTCGAATATTATTCTGAACCGAATTGGTCAGCACAAATGGCTGGGATGCGAGGTTACTTTTCGAGGTTTCCTCCCTCTGACAATCGCGAACAAGCGATGTGTTTAACGACTACATTTCGATTTTCCTTAGGTACGATCTTTGAACCGGACTTTAATCCTGAGGGAGATGTTCGGCTCGATATCGTTTTTCAAATCGCGGAGATGTTGGATGGCGTTTTGTTTACACCCTCCGGCTTGCGAGACGCCAATGGACGTATCCTTCTTTCCGTGGATGAAGATGACCATGATCCTGAAGCGGTTTGGCCAAAAGTCATCGGACGTCTGCATATAGATAGATCGGCGTTGTCGAGTAAGGGAGAAGAGGAAGAGTATTTGGAGTCCGAGGAGGTCGAGCCACCTGCGGCAGATAGAGTCGCGCGGCGCACGCTTGCCTTAGCGGCGGTCACAATGCGGGCCTTACTCGAACAAGATGCCCAGGATCCTGAAGCCAATGAAGTTTATCAAGAGATGCTGAAATGGCTGGAGGGAATCGACTTGCAAGATGAACTCGAGCCCGATGAGTGGAAGGTGGTGCAAAGACCATTGGGTAAACTCCAACCACAAGATCAAATCAATGCCACTTGGCGTTTCGAAGGACTTGGTGTTTTAGCTTGGGCGCTAGGCCTATTTGAGATTCCTGATTGCGATCAATTAGTAGATACCAATGTGCTGCTGCGAGCTTGCGGTATGCTGGATGTCGAGCTGTCACAGCAGATCTTAGAAAACCCGCAACTCCGTCCGCTCGAAGAGCTGCAAGCTAAGCAGAAGCAGTTGTTTGCATTGCATTGGCGGCTGCGAAATTACGATCTTGATTCCAAGGTTATGGACTTCGAGGAGTTTGCACGGAAGTGCTGGTTCGGACCCTTGTCGATCGATGGCTTGACGATCATTGACGGAGATCTAGGGTTGTTTGATAAACGCTTGGATCAAGCTAATGAAGAAGAATTTTCGTTGGCCTATAGCACGGCACGAGAAAGGCACTTAGCGATTAACTGGTTATGTGATGGACCCTTCTTGTATTCAGAGGCTGACGAGTCCACCTGATGAACGACTTGGGCCAAGCGAGTTATGGAAAGGTGAGAAGTACTTAGATAAATGTCAAAGACCATTCTGACCATTCATATTGACATCGAATCCGAGCGAACGAATGAAGAAGTGCTAGGCATTCTTTCGCAATTCGAGGAACGGCTGAATGCTGCCAGTATCGGCCGCTTTGTGGGGAGTGGTGGCGGTATGAATCAAATCGATGTGAGCTATTTGGTTACCGACCTAGAGCTCGCGAAAAAGGTCATGGAAGAGGCGGTAGCATCGCTTGGAATTACGGCTCAGCATAGCTTTATCGCCGAAGAATTCACCGGAGACGAATCTGAGTTGTTCGATGACTTGGAAGGCGTTTCTATAGCCAAACTCTCCTACTTTTTTGGTGTGATTCTGTTTTTGTTTGTAGCGTTCATCTACATTGTTTGGAACGTCGTCGCAGAAATTCGAAAGTAGTGTTGAAATTCCTCTCTAACTGATGTGAACTCTATGTTCTGTTGCAAAATATTCTCTCGATACTGCGCGGTGTTCTTCTTCTGTCTGGCGATGATCCATGGTGTGAGTCTCGTCGCGCAAGAGCGTCCCTACTTTTTGGCGCCCATCACAACTGAGCTACAGCGAGATAAGACCAATGCGGCTGCTGATTCTTACGCGTTGGTCGATATCGATGTCGTAGATATGACATCGGGAAAACCCGACTTAAGTGTATTGATGGAGGCTGGGTTGAAAACAGAACTCGCGCAACTTTCGCAGAAACGTTTCTTGTACTTAATGACGCACAGCCATTTGTCCACGACGCCTGGAAAAGATGTTAAGGCGATTAAGGAAGTGTTGAGAGAACTTGCGCTGGAAGTGGGATTTGAGAAAGTAGTGGTATATGACTCATCCACTTCGGCGACTTGGCAACAACGTGTTCAAGCAGCGGAGCAGTATGTTGAAGGCGATAACAAGGATGAGTCGGTTATCGAAAATGACTATGTTCGTGTTTTCCCAATACGCACCAAGCTCTCGAAACTGTTGGCTGGCGAGGGGGATTGTTTCGTCGAGCTTTTTCGCCCTATCGATGGAACGTTTCAAGGGTTGGAGGGACCTCTTCGAGATGCCATCGTGCAGGCGGTTCAAAAAGCGGACTTACAGCAAAAGAACATTCTCATTTTTCAATTGCAAAGTACGAGTAAAGGTGAGGATTTGGTGGAGAAGATTTTTACTTCGAGAGAACGCCCAAAACTTCGCGATGCCAATGATCCCTTTTGGGTTCAAGAGTTTCAGGAGCAGATGAAACGGTTTGTCCCCTCCCCTGCACTGCTATTGGCTGAAGAATTGGGGTTTCAATCGAGTCGATATCGGCACTCTCCAGGTGGCGGAACGCCAGAGAATGTTTTGGCAAAAGTTGTACCCAATATTCAGTTGCCCACATTGGATGGGAGCAAGTTTGATTTGCATCGTGACGTCCAAGGTACTCCGACGGTAATCACATTTTGGGGATTGGCCTGTGGTCCGTGTCGCCAAGAAGCTCCGCATCTTTCTAACTTGCAGAAGTCTCTTGGCAATGAAAAACTGCGGATTGTGGCCGTTAACGCCTACAAGGACAAACGCGAAGATGTCGCCAAATATGTCGAGCAAGAGAAGTTATCGCAGCTTTTCGTTTTGGATGGCGAAACCCTTGCCAAGGATATCTTTGGCGTAAGCGCCTATCCGACGACTTTTTTCGTTGATCGAACCGGCACAGTTGTGGATTATGAAATCGGATTTTTCTCGGAATCCCGATTGCAAAAGAAGGTGGAAAAATTGCTGCATAGCGATTTGGAGCAAACGAAACCGGCAGGCTAGGTAGAAATTGCGGGCAAAACCGTTTCTAATGTCGTTTTCCACATGGCTATGAGGAGCCCGTAATGGGCCATCTTGTCCATAGCCAGGCACTATATCTACTTTTATTCTTTGCTCTGAGGACCGATTTATGGACCGCAAAAAGGCGAGCGACTTCGATCAACGCGCACTAGATCTTTACGATGAATATGCTCACGGCCGCATCTCGCGCCGTGACTTTGCCCAGAAACTAGCAATGTTTGCAACTGCGGGCTTAACCGCCGAAGCACTCATTCAAAGCTTGACTCCCAATTACGCCTGGGCACAGCAAATTGGGAAAGATGATGAACGAATCAAGACTCTGAAATATGAGTACGCTTCGCCTAAGGGGGGCGGAAAGATTTCTGGTTTGATGGCTTACCCTTCGAAGGGGGCTGGTAAGTACCCTGCGGTTCTGGTGATTCACGAGAATCGTGGCTTGAATCCCTATATCGAAGACGTAGCCCGTCGCTTGGCGGTTGCTGGTTTCTTGGCACTCGCGCCTGACGCGTTGTCTCCTTTGGGCGGTTATCCCGGTACCGATGACAAAGGCCGCGAGATGCAATCGCAACGTAAGCCGGATGAAATGCTGGAAGACTTTATTGCTGGGGCTGAAGCGCTTAAGACCCATGAATTGTCGACGGGCAAAGTAGGAGCCGTTGGGTTCTGTTATGGTGGAGGCGTGGTCAATCAACTCGCCGTTCGAATTCCTGACACACTCGTCGCTGGTGTACCCTACTACGGACGCCAACCTGCAGTGGACGATGTTCCCAAGATCAAAGCTTCTCTTTTGATTCAATACGCAGAACTCGATACGCGTATCAACGAGGGTTGGCCAGCCTATGAAGAAGCATTGAAGAAGGCGGGTGTGGATTACCAAGCCTACACCTATCCCAAGGTGAATCACGGATTCCACAACGATTCTACGCCTCGATTTGACGAAGCAGCCGCTAAGCTATCTTGGGATCGAACGATCGAATTCTTCAAGAAGAAACTTGCTTGATAACGCGTTGTGTTAAATAGTGCAATTACAGAGCGATCCAACTTCTTTTTCTCGAAGTTGGATCGCATCATTTGAGTGGGTTGGAGAAGGAATGAAACGAATATTGGCCGCAGCAAGTTTCGCGGCACGGAAGCATACGGATCAACGCAGGAAAAACCCCGCCGCGACTCCCTACATCAATCATCCGCTAGAAGTTGCCGAGCATTTGGCACGGGTTGGCGAAATCAGCGATGAAGACGTGCTGATAGCGGCCTTATTGCATGACACGATCGAAGACACCCATACGACCGCCGATGAAATCCGGGAACTGTTTGGCGAACGTGTGATGAAAATTGTTTTGGAATGCACCGACGATAAAAGCCTGGAAAAGGGAGAACGCAAGCGATTGCAGATCGTCAACGCTCCCCACAAGAGTTCCGAGGCAAAGTGCATTAAGTTGGCGGACAAAACGAACAACCTCAATTCGATCTTGGTCGATCCACCGCAAGATTGGGATCTAAAGCGACAGCAAGAGTATTTTGAATGGGCCGAAAAAGTGATTGCCGGGCTGTTAGGAGTCAATGAATCTCTTGATCGTGCAGCTCAACAGGTTCTAACCATTGGATTTGCGGCATTAAAACAGAATCGCGAAGGGACCGGGATTCGGCGCCAAGAAGAGTAGCACTTCTGCACGCCACTTCAGTTACCTTTCACCCCTACTTATCTACCTTCGAATCAAAGAGCACACACATGGCCTCATCTGCTGAAGAATACATTCAAAATGCGTTGGACCTTATCGATGAAGAACTGAATGAGGAAGCGTTGAATCAATTGCAGAAAGCAGTCGAATTGGAACCGCAATCTGCTCATGCCTGGTATTGCATGGGGTGTGTCTACAACACGCTCGATGATCGAAAGAATGCGATTCGGGCTTTTCAGCAATGTACAAAGTTTGCACCCGATCGCCCCGAAGGCTGGTACAACCTCGGTAACGGTCTCAAGGAAATGGGGGCCTACGAAGTCGCTGAAAAGTGCTTTGAAATTGTTGTCCAATTATCGCCCGATGATGCGGACGCATGGATCAACTTGGGGTTCGTATTGGATGAACAAGGAAAGCATCAAAGTGCCATCGAATGTTACGACAAAGCCATCCCACTGGCTCCCGACGATGTGGTTGCCTGGACGAATCGAGGAAATAGTTTGGCCTCTTTAGGTGACGGGGCGGAAGCCGAAAAGTGTTACCTCAAAGCGATCGAATTGGATGAGAACTACGATATTGTCTATTTGGCATACGGCCGCTTGTTGGTTGCAGCAGGTGAGTTTGCCAAGGGCGTTGAAGTGTTGAAAGAGGCGACCAAACGCATGCCGCAAGAAGGCTGGGCGTGGTATATGCTCGCCTACGCGATGGCCAAAACAGATCGACCACGTGAGGCAACCGTCGTTATTGAAAGGGCCATGATGGTTGCTGAAGAGAACGCCGATCTCTGGAATAACATTGGTGAAGTTCATCACCTGTTGGGCAATGAGGTTGAGGCGTTAAGGTCGTATCAGAAAGCTTGCAAGATCCAACCCAATTATGTGCATGCTCGTTTAGGCATGGCTCGCTGTTTTCTTTTGAAAGGTGAAAAAGAAAACGCTCGTGATGCATGTGACTATTATCTAGAGCACGCTGCCGATGAAGAGTTAAAAGCTGAAGTTGCCAACTGGCGAAAACTATGTGAATAGTATGCGTGAGCGAAAGCAAAACACCGGAGCGAAGCCTGTTGACCGAATACAGGTCGTGGGTTCGCTTTCTCTATCGCACATCGTCGGCAAGAAGATCGTCGGTCTCTATGCGGTAACGTGGAACAGTGATCTGTGTAACTTGGCTCAATTTATTTTCAAACTCGATAGCGGCCAGTGCATCACTTGGGATGAAATACCGCTGTTACATATTTGTCGAGAATGCCAGCTCGTTGAGTTCAACTGCCAGAATGAAACGTCGATCGGTGTGGTTTATGATAACCCGAACGATTCACTCGTTTTTGGGCAGACGATTGTCGACATGTTAATGCCAGTTCAAGAAGAAGATCGTCATCCAGAGTCATACGTCATGAAGCTTTCTTCGGGCTATGGACTCGTGCAGTCTACAGGCGAACCGATTGGGATACTCCCTGCTATCTATCTGGCGGACTTAGATCAGCAGCAATGGGTGAGCATGTTGCTATAGCGTATCGGATACCTGAAGTGTTACTTCGACGGAATTTGCGGTGGGATCTTATCGTTCACAGGCACCGTCGAAAGAAGTGGCGCAAAGATACGCCGCGATATTCTCCAGTAAGCGACAACGCCGCCAGCAGCTAGCAGCAACCACTCGAATAAGAGCACTGGATATGCGATCTGGTATTCAATCGATTTGAAATAGGTGTCCGAAGATGGATTGGGGGGAGTTTGCTCACGATGCCATTTTGCGGTTGAGAAGAGAAAATCGAAGCCCGCAAATGAGCTTGAGTAAACTTCTGTTTGTTCAGACCAATACAGGATTTGGCGACGTTGGCAATCCACTTTCGACCAAGGTGGATAAAGAACGGTCAGCGAAAATGGAACCACTAGAAACAAGCCGACGATGGTGGCCAGGCCAAACCTGCCGAGGATACCTGCGGTTGGATGAGTGGTGTCGTTTTGTGGGGAAGGAGACGTGTTCATGTGGCTGGATATGGAAGAGGTGGAATGTAGGGATTACGAATTTTGCGCTATGTTGGGGTCCATTTGGGTTCTAGTGCCCATTTGAGGAAAAACTCAGCGCGAAAAAGTTGTTTTCGAGGCCGATTTTTTCAGAATATGGATTTTCTCCCCAGTTCTTGGGCAACTTTTGGGAACCTCGACAGATAATTTCTCCTGCGGGATTCGGAAACCTCACTCAATGCACCAAAAGACTTGCTAGCGGATCTTGGGGGAATTTGCGATGACAGATGTCAGAAACAACGGTGGGGTTGGAGCCACAGGAACTGCGGTCGGCAGCAATTTGGGCCAGCTGATCGACAATAAGAAATATATTGTCGGCGGGAGCGATGGTTGGCTGAACGTCAAACGAGATCCGTCAGGAGAAATCATCGCCCTCCCCGAATATCTGAAGGTTGAGTTAACTTCGATTGCCAATGGGAGAGAGTATTTTACGGTCTTGGAAGGCCCCGAACGCACCAAAAAATTCTCGGTGCTAGCAGGGAATTTACGTGGCGGAAACCCTGGTTACCGAGGGCCAGCGAGTTTGGTGTTTAGCTTAAGCCAACGCACGTTAACCTATTCGGGCGGCCGAGCCACGGCCTTTTCGCACCCAGACAACCCAATCCAGGTAGGAACGCATCCGATTCAGATTCTCGATTTTCCACATCCTCACGGAAGAAATTATCTAGGCACGACTCCGTACGCCCTGAATTGGTTCTATCTTGGTCATGGCAACGCAGTGCCTGGGAACAACGATCGATATCTGCATCCCGGGACCCTCAGCGCGGGATGTGTTACGGTGGAGCCTCGCGATTGGAATGCACTGTACAGGTATCTCATTTTGTGCCGAAGCGGTGATGGAAAAACGGTCGGATCGATCCAAGTAACACGTTGAGATCCGTCATTTTGGTTGGGCACTTCCCAATGAATGACCCGTTGTTGACAATGGAGGGCTTGAGGACGCGATGAAACCATCCGTGGGTGTGCGCGTCGACTCCCCTTCTTTGGATACGATGCAGCTTGAGCCAGTCGGAATTGAAATGGATTGAAAAAGCAGAGTTGATGCTGCTGCTTTTTGTACATGGGATGGCTCTTGCGGCTTGGTTTGTGCCGATGGGAGGCGTGCTCAAGTCGATCCAGCATGCTGAACTTGTCCCTTTCGCATTTGCGACTTCAGCGATAGCCGCTCTTCTCTCTCCGCTCTTCTTTGGAGCTATGGCAGATCGATCGGTCCCTCCACTAAAAGTGATGCGTTGGATCTGTGTAGGGACTGCATTGCTCAATCTGCTAGTGATGTATGTGATGATGACGGCTTGGGATGGGTGGGTGATTCTCTTATGTATCCAACTGCAATCGCTTCTGAGTGTCCCAACTAACAGTGTTTCGGTTTCCATTGTTCTTTCTCGTCTAACCGATTCACAGCGACAATTTGGTTCGATACGAGCGATGGGAACACTAGGTTGGATGTCAGGCTGTTGGTTGGTGAGTGCCGTGCAGTTAGACGAAAGTGTAAAAACTTTTGCCATGAGTTCCGTTCTGTGGATCGTCTTGGCCGGTATTACTTTTTTCATATCCCAGAAGCCACTGACCATCACCGCGCTGCAGCAGAAGTTAACAGTGCGCGAACGATTGGGGTTAGATGCGATACGTTTACTGAAGGTCCCCAAACATCGTTCCATCTTTGTAACGGTAATGTTAGTGGCCATACCGTTTGCTGCTTTTTATCCTTACACGCCCGCATGCATGACGGATCTTGGCTTAACCTCTACCAGTGCTTGGATGTCGTTAGGACAAGCGACTGAAGTGGGTGTGATGTTGTTTATTGGAGGTGCCTTAGCAAAATGGCCACTGAAGCAAATCATCGGCATTGGCCTATCGATTGGCATTGTTCGTTATTTGTTGTATAGCAGTAACGTTGCTGAGTTCTTGCTTATGGGGGTGGCGCTGCATGGCGGAGCGTACACCTTTATCTTTATCAGCGCGCAGATTTACCTTTCGCAACAGGTTCCGAAAGAATGGCAAACGCGAGCCCAAGCCTTGCTCACGCTGATGCATGCTGGATTAGGAAGTTTGGCGGGCTATATGTTGACTGGGGCCTGGTATCGGTACTGCGAAGTGGATGGTGTGGTTGATTGGCGAAGCTACTGGCTGGTTTTGGCTGCCATGGTAGGAGGTGTGTTGGTATTCTTTTGGTCAACAGCTCCTGCGATGGATAAGCCAGAAACGGGAAATTGAATTTCCTGTCGCATAGTTCTCGTACTCGAACGACTATTGGCGATTTGGGGCTTGCTCCGCAGCAGCCACTATTCTTCGAAGTTGCTCGACCATATTTGGGCCGGCATCACCCGGAACAATTGGACCGCCAATTGCAACGCTATGCGCTCCCATTTGAAACGCGCGTATTGAATCATCTACCGAGAGGCCACCAACCACTTGGATCGGTATCTTCACCGCATCGTGAACCATCTCTAAATAATCGAGTGGGCTCCGATGATTTTCGACAGCGCGTTCTTCAAAGCCTAAGTGAAGCACCAAGTAATCGACGCCAAGGTCTTCGCACCATTTGCAAACCGAGACTTGGTCGGTTTCATACATCGTATCGACCATCACTTTAGTACCGAATTCTTCTCGGCAGCGAATCGCACCACGAATCACATGCTCCCCTGCTTTCGACATGACCACCGCATAATCCGCACCTGCCTTACCGCACCACTTGGAAAGCGGATAGCCACCATCCATCGTCTTGGTATCGGCGATGATGGGATGATTGGGAAACTCCTTTCGCAAAACACGAATCCCTTCTAAGCCGGAACCAAGCAATAAGCCTGTGCCAGCTTCGAGCCAATGAACGCCCGCTTCAACTCCAAGTCGTGCGAGTCGGACCGCTTCTTCGCAAGTGGGGCAATCCAAGCTAATTTGAACGAATCCCATTGATGTTGTTCCAAGTTGGTTTAGGTTTCAGGCGACTGTAAGACGGCTTTAACAATGGAGCCCGAGTGCATCGTTTCGAACGCTTCATGCCATTGCTCAAGTCCCCATACTCCACCGATAATCGGATCGACATTAAGGCGACCGAGTGACATCAGTTGTAGGATTCGTTCCCACATAGGCCAGTTATGGCTGAAGCTCCCCTGCAAGCGGACGTTCTTTTGAACAAGTGGATCGAGTGAGAAGTTGCAAGGCTGTGGCCCCCATCCCACCTTCGAAATCCAACCTGCAGGTCGCACAACTTTCATCGCGGTTTCCAGCGAAGCAGAAACTCCGGTAGTATCAATAACCCCTTCGACGCCTAAGCGATCGCTCTGAGTATCGAAGGCCCATTGCTCTACATTTCCGATCAGGGGTTCGCAGTCGTAGTGTTTGGCGATTTCGAGTCGTGTGCGATCGCGTTCGAGGCCTGCAATAGCAACGACGGCACCTTGCAGGCGAGCCATCGCAGCGCACAGAATGCCGATGGGGCCTGGCCCGAGCACCAGGATGCGATCCCCAGGCTCGATTCGCGCGTTTTTGATCGTGGTGTTATAGGCCACACAACATGGTTCTACTAAAGCCGCTTGCTGCATGGTGACATTGGTGGGGACACGATGCAGAATGCGAGCGGGCACTGCCACTCGATGTGTCATAGAGCCATCGACACCACCCCCAAAGCCTTTGCGGTTGGGATCGAGGTTGTAAAGCCCCATGCGTGTCATCGGTGAGTTGGGATCGATAACGGCTGCTGTCTCGCTTACCACGCGATCTCCAATTCGCCAATCGGGCGATACGCGCGAGCCCATTTCTTCGATGACTCCCGAAAACTCATGGCCGAGCACAAGTGGATACGGAACGGTCCAGCTTTGGTCCCCCAGCCACATATGCAAGTCTGATCCGCAGACACCAATGTTCGATACACGCAGCAGAACTTCATCGTCGCGGATCGTCGGTGTGGGAACCGTACGCAGTTCAACGCTAAATCTTTTTGGACTGAAGCAGACGACAGCAGGTTGAGATGTTCGGGACATGAGATAAGGCAAGCGGCTAGTGATGAGGTGGAGAGTGCAGGTCCGTATTGTACTGTTAGGGACCTTGCTATCGAAATAGCCCTTGCCCAGTCGCATTTTCAACTTTTTGAAAATGGAATGAGGGTAAGTGACTTGATAACCGGGAAGATTTTCTTTTTTCCTGTTGCCTCATGCAGAATTTTGCGGTCTGATCGCTGAAACTAATTGACTGGGGAACGGATTATGAATGCGCCGATGATCCCTGTGCGCGAAAAGGCTGCCGTTTCGAGCCCACGCTTGCAGCGAATATCTGATTATTATTCTGCGGCTACCAAAGACTACGGAGTTTGGAGCCAAGACTATCACATGCACTTCGGCTATTGGCGATGGGGGCTGAATCCCTTTTTTCGCGAACGCATGCTGCGAGAGTTGAGCTTGCAGGTTTTGAAACGACTGGCTGGCAACGGTGTGGCTCCTCTTAAGGTGGCCGATTTAGGAGGTGGAACGGGAGCCACTGCTCGCGTCATGGTCGATCAATGGCCCGATACGCATATTGATGTGGTCACACTGTCGCCCCTTCAAATTGAAATCGGTAAAGAACGCTCGCGCACTCCCGAGCAAGTTCGCAGGATTCACTGGCACTGCTGTGATTACGAACATACACCATTGTTGGCCAGTAGCTTCGATGCAATCTGTTTGATCGAAAGTTCTTGTTATGCCCAAGGGGCAGATAAGAAAGAGCTCTTTCGAGAAATACTTCGGTTGCTCAAGCCAGGTGGTGTCTTCGTCATCGTCGATGCGATGCTGAAGAAGCCAATACCTGAGACAGGGTATCAGCACGCTTGGCGAAGAAAGATGTATCGCACTTGGTGTGATGCTTGGGCGGTACCCGAACTGGGGCACTTGGACCTATTGCAAGATACAGCCGCAGCATTCGGAGGAAAGATAACAAGCGTTGAAGATTGGTCCTACCGAATTGCACCCTCGGTGGCGCACGCTCCTCTTCTCGTCATTTATCACTGGATCGTCGAGACGCTTAAAGCTCGAGGCAGACTGGAAGCGTGGCGATGGCGGCATCTGGTTGCATCGTTTCTGTCACCGTGGATTGGATTACTGGAACGCAATTTTGTGTATGTGGCAGTCAGCGGTCGGCGCATGGAGTAAACGCTCGCACGACCGCAAAGAGTTGCCTATTTTCGATCATTACTGATTCTGCAAATCCAGAAACACAATATGCGATGGATTGCCGACGGCTGCAAAATGTCCTGTAAACTCGAGTTGCCCTGATTCACGGTCGACGCGGAACACGGCTACGTTGTCAGCTCGCTGATTGCAACAGTACAAAAAGTTGCCACTCGGATCAAAGGTGAAGCTACGCGGATAATTTCCGTGTGTCCATTGTTCGCCGAGATATTTTAGTTGACCATCGGCTTGAACTGCGAAGATGGCGATGGAGTCATATAAACGATTTCCAGCGTACACAAATTTCCCATCGTGTGATACGAGCAGTTCAGAACAGAAGTTACTTCCTTTGAAGCCAGGGGGTAAGGTTGAGATAGTTTGGCGGGCGGCGAGTTTTCCAGCGGCAGCATCGTAGTCGAATAGGACGACATTGGAGCCCTCTTCTTGGATGCTATAAAGCCACTTTCCATTGGGATGAAAATGGAAGTGCCGTGGTCCATCTCCCGGGGGCAAGGATATATCAAAATGTGGCTTAAGTTTTCCTGACGTTTCATCAAATGTGGAGACAAAGATTTTGTCGATCGCAAGATCAACGTGCAGGATATACTTGCCTGCTGGATCAGGTTGAATCATGTGAGCATGGGTGCGGTCATGTCCGCTAAATGCGAAGCTACCTTGCGGGCCATTGGTAGCGACCGTGGGACCGATGGTTCCTTGGTCTTCAAGCACTTGTAGCTTCGGTCTAATTTTTCCATCGGACCCGATAGGCAAGACCGATACGGAGCCACCAAAGTAATTGGCCGTAAAGAGAAAGGGGCCATTGGGATAGAGGCTCACATAGGTTGGGCCCTGGCTGCCGACTGGTTCTGTATTGAGGTGTTGGAGATGGCCTGTTGTTCGGTCGATTTCAAATGCGCTGACGCTTCCCGACTTGGCAGGTCCGATGCGATCGGTTTCATTGGCCGAATAAAGACGAGTGCCAGTGGAGTTGATAGCCAGACAACTCGGGCTGTTGCCCATATCGACGGTCCCCAAAGGCGAGAGTGCGCCTGTTTGCCGATCGACAGAAAAAATGTGAATTCCTCGGCCATTGCCTGGAGGCAAGTCAACTTGTGTCGGTAGTGTATCCTTAAGCGGGGAACTGAAAGTCCCAATGTAGGCAATCAGCGGTCGGGAGTCTGAAGTGCTTTTCGGCGTAGCAGAATCTTGCGCGGCGAGGGACTGACACAAGAAGCCAATAAAAGCCAGCAGAAAAGTAGTGCAGCAAGGTAGGTGTGAGGTCATGTGTATACCATGTCTACAAGGCGGGGGATTCAAAACGTCTTTCAGTTTTGAGGACAAGCTGCTCTTATTCTAATCGAGGATTGGGCTTTCGTCTGCATGACCGGCCACAACTCACGCCGGTTCGCTGTGGGCCCTGTACCTTTTACCAGTCGGAATGATGGGGTGATTCGTTAGATTGTTCGCAGGCTTTGTTGCACTCATGAGTATATTCAGCGTACCATGATGCCATAGTTAATCGACAACTTTGTTATTCAGGCGTTTCTAACCATTTATGCACTTCTCTCGGTGCATCCTATGGAGCTCATATGATTATCTCACACTTGCGTAATATCGGTCTCGCCTTAATGGTCTCGGGTATTTGCTCCGTTGCACTGGCTCGCGAATGGACCAGTAGCAATGGAAAGTTCAAGATAGAAGCCGAGTTCGTGGCAGTTAAAGATGGCAAGGTTGTGCTTGAGAAACCAGATGGGACTTATGTTTCTGTTCCGTTGAGCATGATCTCCAAGAAAGATATTGAATATATCGAAGCCACTACCGGGAAAAAGGTCGATGGTGGTGAGGCAAAAGATAGCGAGGAAATGACGAACAAGGAAGATTCGAACGACGATACCGCAGACAGGGAAGAGACGAGCAACTCAGTTGCCAAGCCTAAGACGATAAAACTGAAGGGAAGCAAGTCCGGCGATCCGCCTGGAGTCGTTCGGGAATTTGGAGAACAAGGATGGGGAATCAAGTGTCTTGCTTTTTCTGGTAATGGTGCCCACTTATTCGCAGGCAAGTCGGATGAAATGGTCGCAGTCTTCGATGTCAACGAAGGTTCTCGACTCAATATTACTAAAAGACTTGATGATCTCGGCTCAATCGAAGCATTGGCTGTTTCACAAGACGGAACACGACTCGCTGCAGGCGGGTACAAGGGCATTGTCAAAACTTGGAAAGTTTCGCCCACAGGCGGTTTGAAAGATGGAACACCTTTTGCTGGACATTCCGAGAGCGTTACGACGTTGGCGGTTTCGGCCGATGGTCGCTTTGCCTTGTCGGGTAGTCGGGACAAGACGGTCAAGTATTGGCAGTTTGACACCGGAAAGGAATTCGCAAGCTTCGAGGGATTTGATCGCGAGGTTAAAGCCGTTTGGATCTCTCCCGATGGAACTCAAGCAAAAGCCACCGATGGAGAGTCCCTTGCACGAATTGATCTCAAGGCCAAAGAGTCGGAAATGGTTCGCGTGCAAGACAGTGCAAGTCCACAATTCGCGGCCTTCTCACCTGATGGACGACTGTTGGCGATCAATGATGGTTCGAGCATTCGACTGTGGGACTTGGACGTTACCAAAGAATTGCCCCTGCTGAAATCGAATGAGATTCAGTGGATCGGCGTGTTCACTCCAGATAGTCAGCGGCTGGTTTCTGGAGCGAATGGAGTCATCAACGTTTGGGACGTGAACACTCAAAAACGCGTGGGCGCATTAACCAACGAAGGGGTCGGCTACGTTCAGGCGATTGCTGCAAGTCCCGATGGCGAACACATAAGCGGTTGTTCCAGCGGCGCTGGTGTTGTACTTCGTGTCTTTCGGTTGCCACCTCCATGAACCAATCCAACTATTCGATGCCTGGACCTAATCGGGCTGGAAGCAACACATGGATGTGGATTGCGCTCAGTCTTGCCTTGCTCTGCAGTTTGAGCTTCATTGCGTTAGCGGGTGTGATCGCTTACTTTTGGTTCAATTCGACGGGCGATGGTAGACTTGAAAAGGACTTGATTGCCAAGCAAGAAGTTGCGTCGTCAGCTCCTACAAATGGTAACGAAGCTAACAATCAGCCCAAATCGAATGCAACTCCTAGGGTGTCGAACACGGCAAGTGATTCAGTTACTCCTCCGTTGGCTTATCGTTGGGAGCCGAGCGAGATTTATGTATGGGACTTCAACATCGGTGTGATTAACGGAATCTCTAGAACAGATCACAGCGGCAAAGCCTCATTTTCGGCAAGTCTTGAGAAACAGAGCATTAGCGCTGATAAGAAACCAGCGGGCAGTGGAACTGGATTTGTTGTTGATGAATCCGGTTTGATTGTTACTTGTGCCCATGTCGTTGATCGGGCGACAGCAGTACGTGTTCGGCTAGGCGATAAATCCTACCCGGCGGAAGTAGTGGCAACGGACCAAGTTCTCGATTTGGCTCTTTTGAAGATTGAAGCGAATGGACTGAAACCACTGCCGTTGGCTTCCGCAGATGCTCCAGAAATTGGTCAAGAAGTGCGATCGGTAGGTTTCCCCCTTAAGGATGTGCTCGGTGATTCAGTGAAGGTCACCCGCGGTATGTTGTCTGGAAAAGTCCAACTTGAAGGGCGCGAACTCTTTCAGATCGATGCTCCTATCAATCCGGGTAACAGTGGCGGACCGATTATTGACTCCAACGGGAATGTGGTTGGTGTGGCTTCAGAGAAAATGCACGGTCAAGGGATTTCGAATATCGGCTTTTGTATTCCCTCCAGCGTATTGGCGAATTTTCTGAAGAAGCGAAATGTTGTCGTATCGACCAAAGCCAACGCACCTGGCACTGACGTTTCTCTCGCGCGTTCTGTCATCCCATCGGTCAGTTTGATTGAAGTCGATTTAGACGCCGCAGAGTATTATGACCTCATCGATTACAGCGAATTCAATTCGTTCTCTGATCCTTTTTCTAGGTTGCCCTCCATGCGGGATCGGTTTGATCGTGGCAGATTAAATATTGCCCCGGATGGTACGATTCTTGAGTGTGAAGGAGCATTAGAGGCTCCAAGTCTCTTGGGGCCTGTTATTGCACTTCCCCTTATTCCTCTCCCTCGCCCTTGGCAAACCACGTGGGGAAGTGAAACTGAAGCGGAATTGAATCTGGTTGTTGGTGAGTCGTTTCGTGATCCCTTGCAAGGGCTTCTGCCTCGTCCGTTTTATCGCAATCGGTTTGGTTTAAGACCAGATTATGAAGTGAAAACCTTGCCGGTTACCTTTATCGATAGACTAAATATTACCAAAAGAACCGGTGATAAGATTACGATCAGTCGTGAATGTACCTTGGCTTCGAATTCGGAATTGAAGTTTGAGCATCGAGTCAACTGGATCTATGAATTCGACACTGCGCAGGCGCTGGTCGTTAAAGCAGAAGGTGATGGTGTCCTAAAAATAGATGGTAAGAAAATCTCCACGATCGAAATTCAATTGACTTATCGACCTGCTCCAAAGGTTGCCGCAAATACGGGAAGTTCTAGCCCTCCTCCTTCACCCGCACCGAATTCACTAAAAGATCCAGAAAAGCCTCGCGATGAAATGCCTGAAAAGTTGAAAAAGGCATTGGAAGTCTTGGCTAAATCTGATGCAGTACCATCGGATCTAGTGAGTCAATTGAACGAACTTGCCTCTATGCAATGGAACGCTAAGTTCCGAAAAGAGGTTGTGTCGCAAATTGCGGTGCAGCTCAAAAGAAAAGAAGAGTCGGTTATTTTGGCTGCATTAAAAGCGTTGAATCAATGGGATGCTGCGACTTGTGTTGAGGAAGTAGTACCATTTTTGAAGCATACTTCTGGTGATATTCGCACAGCAGCGGTGGAATATTTAGGGGCGATGCAAGATGGTTCGGCGGCACCAGCTTTATGTGATGCCCTTGAGCATGAAGAGTTGCGCGAGAAAATCTACGCCGCACTTAAGAGTATTGGGCCCACAGGTGAGCTGGGCGTAATCAAGATGTTGTCGCACCCTGAGGAAGTTGTGCGAATCGAAGGCTGTTTGATCCTCGAGGAAATTGGTTCAGCCAAGAGTGCTACAGAGTTGAAGCGACTTGCATCTGGCGACGGAAAGGATAGTCAACAAGCCAAGAAGACTTTGGCAAAACTCGGAATTGAGAGCGAGCCCGAGGCACCTTCGAGCCCAACGCAAAATGATGATGTAAATCCCTTTGAGCCGAAGAAACCGAAGGCTTAAGGTTTCCCGAATAGGGTGCAATCCAATTTAGACGATATGCAAGTCGGAAAACAAAAGACAAGGCGACCGTCATTCAAGCATCTTTTGAACACACTATTGGTTAATGTGTAGATTCAGGTGCTGGGCATTGCAAGAGTTGTGCGCATTTGCTCGACTGTGAAGAGTTTGTGCGGTACATGTCATGGCCACGGTGAAACGTAATTTGCCGATGGCCCTCCGATTCAACCTTAAGCCAAGCCACGATATGGACGTAGATACGATGCATCGTGAGAATTCAGAGCCACTGCGACGTTCATGGATGGATCGTTTTCTCAAGGGCATTGAGTGGGCGGGCAACTTGTTGCCTCATCCCGTGACCCTCTTTGCCTCATTCGCTTTGCTAACGATTGTACTGAGTGGTATAGGAGCCTATTTCGACTGGTCGGTCGTCGATCCGCGCGGTCCAGGTGCGAAGGATCGAGCTCCAGATGGAATGATACGAGTCGTATCGCTCATGTCCCCTGAAGGCTTGCGCAAAATCTCCGCCAACCTCGTGAAGAATTTTACCGATTTCGCGCCGCTCGGAACGGTTCTTGTCGCTCTGCTTGGTGTGGGTGTGGCAGAGCATAGTGGCCTGCTCTCTGCGGCGATTCGATCGATGGTGTTTGGCGTTCGCCGTGAATTTGTCACCGTGGCTGTTGTATTCGCGGGCATCATTTCCAATACCGCCTCAGAGATCGGCTACATCGTTCTCATTCCACTGGGAGCCGCCATTTATCATTCGTTGGGTCGGCATCCATTGGCGGGACTCGCGGCTGCGTTTGCTGGGGTCTCAGGTGGGTATAGTGCGAACTTGCTTCTCGGAACAATCGACCCACTTTTGGCCGGCGTAACCACGGAAGCCGCCGTCATCTGGCAACCCGATTATCAAGTCAGCGCAGCTTGCAACTGGTATTTCATGTTCGCCAGTACCTTTCTCCTTACTGTAGTAGGAAGTTGGGTCTCCATCAAAATTATCGAACCAAGACTGGGGACATTTGATACTCAATATGCCGATAGCCAATGGCTGGCTCAGCCTCGTTTGGAAAAGCTCAGTTCGCTAGAGGTCCGAGGCCTGTGGATAACGCTGGCTTCGGTTGTGATCTTGGCAATTGTAGGACTCTATTTATGCTGGCCGATTGGTACTTCAAAAGAGCCCGCGATTCCGGCGTTTGCTGCCAATTTACCGTGGTTCGGAGCCTTAGGCTTTATCGAAGATGGCGACAAGGCACCCGCCTTTTTGCATAGCATCGTAACCATCATTTTTGTTTTCTTCTTGGTACCAGGACTCGTTTTTGGGCGCGTGGTCGGAACCATGAAGAGCGACAAAGACATCATTCAATCTATGACCAAATCGATGACATCGTTGGGATCGTACATCGTGTTGGTTTTCTTCGCTGCTCAGTTCGTCAAATTTTTCGAATGGACAAAACTCGGCTCGCTCTTGGCGGTTACCGGTGCACAGTTCATCAAAGATCTGGGAATGGATAACCCAGGTATTCTGGTTCTATTTATTCTCGTGTGTGCAACAATCAATTTGATCATGGGAAGTGCCAGCGCTAAGTGGACTTTCATGGCGCCGGTCTTTGTGCCGATGATGATGCAGTTGGGATATAGCCCAGAGTTGATTCAATGCGCTTATCGTATTGGCGATTCATGTACCAACGTAATCTCGCCGATGATGTCTTACTTTGGCATGATCTTCGTTTTCGCCTGTCGATATGACAAGCGGTTCGGGATGGGGAGTATCATCAGTCTCATGTTCCCGTATTCGATGATATTTCTGTTCGCATGGACGCTGTTTTTCTATTTGTGGGTGTTTGTACTGCAATTGCCGATAGGACCAGATACACCGATCTTCTTGGAAACGCCCGTAAGTGCAGGCCCCTAAAAACTAGTCTGCGGATCGATGTGAGTGCGATCAGAATTTTCGTGTCAGCGAGATGCGTTTTCGATTGGCATCCACTTCGAGTACTTTCACCTTAACCACATTCCCAACCGATACAATTTCGTTGGGATCTTTCACGAACGTGTTCGATAACTGCGAGATGTGGATCAAGCCATCTTGGTGGACACCGATATCGACGAACGCGCCGAAATGTGTGACGTTGGTGACGACGCCCTCCAGCACCATACCTACTTTTAAGTCTTCGATCGAATTCGCATTTTCCGAAAACTTGACCGCATAAAATTCTTTGCGTGGATCGCGACCGGGTTTGGATAATTCTTCGAGGATATCCATAACGGTCGGTAGACCAAATTGAGCATTGACAAATTCTTGGGGTGTGAGTTTTTGCACAAGCGTTGCATTTCCGACAATGGCTTCCGAGGGAATCCCCAATTTCGCTGCCATCTTTTCGACAACGCCATACGACTCTGGATGCACGGCTGAATTGTCGAGCGGTTGATCCCCATTGCGAATCCGCAAAAATCCCGCCGATTGTTCGAAGGCTTTAGCGCCTAATTTGGGAACTTTCGTTAGCTGTTGTCGCTTGCGAAAAGGGCCGTTTTCATTGCGGAATTGAACGATATTCTCCGCCAGTTTCGGACCGATACCCGAGACATAGGATAGGAGCGCGGCACTGGCCGTGTTCAAATCAACGCCCACTTTATTCACGCAAGATTCCACCTCGCGTTCCAAACACTTCCGCAACTGAGTTTGATTGACATCGTGCTGGTACTGCCCTACCCCGATCGATTTTGGATCGGTCTTCACCAATTCCGACAATGGATCTTGGAGTCGATGAGCAATACTGATCGCACCGCGAACAGTAACGTCAAGCTGCGGGTACTCTTTGGCAGCCAACTCACTGGCAGAATAAACGGATGCCCCGGCTTCACTCACCATCACTTTGGTCACTGAGAGCTTGTGCTCACGTATTACATCGCTGACGAACGCATCGGTTTCACGCGAAGCAGTACCGTTGCCGATGGCGATGAGTTCCACTTTGTATTTGTGGATGAGATCGAGCAGTGTTTTGGTGGCTCCAAGTTTGTCATTGCTGGGCGGTGTGGGGTAGATCGTGTTATGAGCCAAAAACTGACCTGTGCCATCGACCACCGCCAGTTTACAACCCGTTCGGAAACCGGGATCGATACCGAGTGTTACCTTGGGGCCAGCAGGTGGAGCGAGCAACAGTTCCCGTAAGTTCTTACCAAAGACGCCAATCGCTTCTTCGTCGGCTCGCTCCTTTAATGTTTGAAATACACTCGATTGAGTTACCGGATGGAGCAGGCGTTCAAAACAATCTTTTACCGTCTCTTTCAGTTCTCGATAAAATTCAAATTGCGGATTTTCAAGAAAATAAGCTTCCATTTCACCAACCACACGCTCGTTTTCTAGATCAAGGCTCAGTCGCAATATGCCTTCATCCTCACCTCGCTGCATAGCGAGGAAGCGATGGGAGGGGACGCGCGACACCGACTCGGAGTGATCGGTGTACATTTCGAACTTGTCGGCTTCTTCTTTTTTGCCTCGTTTGACTTGTGACGATATGCGGCCATGTTTGAAGGATTGTTCGACGAGCCAGACGCGTGTCTCGGCATCGTCGGCCCAAGTCTCGGCAACGATATCCAAAGCACCCGCTAACGCTGCTTCCTCGTCGGGGACATCGTTGTTGGGTTGCACATACTTCCGCAATAGGTCTTTCTTCGGAGTATTGAGTTTCGCTTGCTTAAGAAGAATATCGGCTAGTGGTTGTAGGCCACGTTCGCGAGCGATTGTGGCTCGAGTTCTTCTCTTGGGCTTAAATGGCAAGTAGAGGGCTTCTAGTGTTTGCAGGTCGGTGCAAGCGATGATCTGCTTCTGCAGTTCGTCGGTTAGCAAGCTCTGTTCATGAATGGATTTGAGGATGGTGTTTTTTCGCGCGCAAAGTTCCCGCGCCTTGCCGATTAAATCTTCGATAGCTCGCAGCGCGATTTCGTCCAAACCTTTGGTTGCTTCTTTGCGGTAGCGGGCAATAAACGGAATGGTGTTACCCGCATCGAGCAATTCGACCGCAGCTTTGACTTGACGAGCCTCGATTTTTAACGATTTCGCAATTTCGGCTGCTGCGGCAGTAAGGTCAAATTCCAGTACGGGATGCATAGCTGTGCCAATCGAATCAAGTCAGCGGGGATACTCTTCGCCACAAACTCGCAAAGAGTTTTGGGGAGTGAATTTTTTCAGATCCGAACGCGACTGACTAGTGGTCGCCAAGAATTCCTCGCGAGGAGTTGCAGGGACCACAAAAGGGACGAAACTCACGAAAAATACAGCCCTACCATTCGAGGCCTATTTCGTGGCTCCGGCCTGGTTGACTGCCGATTCTCCGATTTTGAGCACATCGCCTGTGGTTAGATTTACCGCAGTCCAATAAGCAGAGTTGAGGCCAAACACATAAACGGCATTTTGGGTTCTTACCTGGATATAATCTTTCCCAAGCATCGGTTGTGATTCGCTTTCACCCACAACCTTGATTTTGTCCCAGGCTCCTACTTTCGCCGAGTACCCATAGATGTACTCTCTGTTCTTTAAGGCGACCATCCCTTTGTACAAAATGGGAGTCGCTTCGGGGGTGAGTTCCGTATCGAACTTTAGTTGGCTCCAATGATTTCGCTCGATGCTAAAAGCATTGACGCACTTCTTGTCGCTGGAGATCAACACGATTACTTCTTCGTCTTGAAGCATGGTAGCGTCTGCGGAAGGTTTTGCCACATCGTTGTGAGCGACCACAAAACCGTAAGCAACAATCGACATAAGCGACATAACGATGACGTTGCGAATAATATCCATCGTGGTGACATCCTTTCAAAATGATGAGCTTTACTTCCATCGGTCGGTCATGACTTGGTTCGCTCGATTCAGTAGAGCGAGCTTCTTTCGTGAAGTCAACGAAAAGTCCAAATCGAGAGTCTGTATGATAGCACCGATGAGGCTAATATCACGCTCCACACGAAGCATGCTAGCAAAAACGATTTCCATAGAGGTAAATGCAAGCGGTCCAGCATCGATTGGGCCCAGATCAATGCCACGACCACCGGGCCTATGATGACTAGGGCATGGTACAGCGTTTCGTCATCTTTAGGTGGGGAAATGGAACGCACGATAAAATGCACGCCAAAAGGGACTATTGGCGGCAATATCAGATACACGCTACGACGCTCAGGTGGCGATGTGCGAGTTGTATCGCGAGCTGTATCGTGAGGTGTATTGGGAGGTGGCGTAAAGGGATTCGGGGGCATGAGGTAGAATTAGAGCATTCGCAGCCATCTACTTCTATAGACTATGGGCCGTAGTTGCATTTCCAGAACAGCGTGAGTACCAGGGGGAGTTTAGTCTCTTGGTTCGGCAGGTTTAGGGTTCGCGGGTCACCAATTTGACCAGGGAAATGACGCTATCCTCGGGCCCATTGTCAAAGAACTTGATCGCTTTTCCAAGTGGATTCACAGAGGCGGGGTTGCCTCGGAAGGAAGTTTCTAAGGCTAATGGAAGTGTTCCTGTCTCGACTTTAATCCAACGTCCGCCATTGTTTTGTCGAATCAATTCTCCTGCAAATGCTCCCAATTTGACAATAGCTGACCAATAGGCGATTTCGTCTTCATCGAGTGGTTCAAACTCTAGTGAGATTTGTTTCTCGACGATGCTAAGACCTTCCAGCGTGAGAGAAGTAGAGAACTCTCCGGCAACGCTAACTGCGAGAGCGTGAAATGCATTTGCCAACACTTGATCCAGCGGGCGCGGAGAGGGCAAATCGTCATCAGGAATATGTTGATCACCGAACACTATTCGGCCACCGGCGCTGGCTACAATTTCGCGAATAAACTCTGGTGGGCGTTCCGTAAACACACAGCGGACATTCGGCTCAGGCGAACCGGGCTCGACCATTCGTTTGGGGTGAAGAATCCGGATGAGCAAAAAGAGTGAAGCAAGCTCGCGATCCTGTTCGAGTTCTTCGGCAGAGCGATGATCCGTTTGAACAAATTCAACCGTACCATCTGTGGGCGACTTCATGGCGATATCCGCACGATCAAGCGAACTATACATTGGCTGTCAATTCCTGAAAGTGAATCGTTGGGATACTGCATTGTCGGTGGGGTACGTGTGCGACTTAACTTCGCGATTTGGAGGGTTCGTTTATCTGCGGAGTGTGTCGACCAAAATTCGCATGAAAAGCGCGGCCAGTCCAATTACAAAGCCGCTGGTGGCCAAGGTAACGCAAGCAATCCACGCCGACCTCGAAACACTCTTCAACGCGATATGCGACAAAGCAAATGTGATCAATGCGAGAGCCATTCCCAGGTAATTGCTAATCGCAAATGAGGACACAACAGACGCTAGGCCCAACAGGAGAGTCAAGGGAACGAATACATTGCGGTTAGCGGGCGACACTTTTGAGGCGGATTCTTCCATGGTTGCACTTACTCCAAAACGGTCTTCGAAACTTAACCGTTTTGTTTTTTGTTTCCTCGATAGGCTTGGTTTAAAAAGAGAGAGTTTTACGATGACAATTGATGGCGGCTAGCGTATTTCACGAGCGAGACGGTTACCGCAAAAACTGTGGATTTGCTTGGCGTTAAATGGCATGGCAGCAGGGCTGAGTGTCAAGTCTTCTCAGCTCGCGCTTTGCTCATTGACCTTCTTGAATTTCATTTGTAAGAAACCACTAATCAAGGTTGAGACAACGATCAACAACATTCCGACCATACCGTTCAAATTGAAGTTCGGCATCAGTTTAACTAGGTAAGGCCCCCACATGATGCCCAAACCAAGTCCTGCGAAAAGCCCAGCCAAAAGATAACCATTGGCAAGCCAGAAAAATGGGTGTTTAGGGTTCATGTTATGTGTCGCAAGAAAAAAGAGCGGCCGAAGGGGATAGCTCTGCCCAATGTCGAAACAGCCAAAGGAATACTGCTCGGATTGGGATTCGAGAAAAAGAATTCAGAATGTAAAGACTTGCACGCTTAGCTGATACAATTCTACGGCGAATGTTCTTGCTCAAGCAAGTCAACGGGAATGATTTAGAAAAGTACGTTGATTCCAACGTTACTGCTTAATCGGAAAGTAGACACAAATAGCCAATAACACGGTAATCGCCCTCGATTTGCATGGTGGATGCTCTGTTCGCTTCACCTTTGTCATTGAACCGTTGAGCAGTGGCATAGAAATCAAACCACTTGCGATACTTGTGCGATAACGAGTGCAGCGTATTTACTAATGAGTATTAGTTGATCGCGGTCGTCATGAACGCCGTTACTCGACCTTCCTTTACTACAGCGAACCCGCAAGCACCGCACCTTGTCTGCCAACTTTCAGCCGACGTCGACCAGCTCCACAAGACACCGCCGTCCGCTAAGGCTCGTTTTAGCAAGTAGCATTTCCATTCCCAAAATTCGCGTTGACGTCCGTCTGAATCGTTCAATTCGTCTCTGTCAAAGAGTACTGGCCGCTGAGGCAAAGTCTCGGCAGGTTTCGTAAGTAGCTGGAGTAGCCAATCGGATTGTTCTTTTGATACCGTTGCTGCTTTACTTGCCAATTGTTCGAAATCGATACCAGGTGGGAGGCCATAAACCTCCGAAGCGCGAAACACATGTCCGCACCGGTGACAACGGGCTTGATCGTAGTGCGACACAAACGCGGTGTCACATTCTGGGCAAGTTCGATGCACAAGAGCCCAAGCACTTCCTACAACCTCTCTTGGGATCGGTGGTATCATCTACGTCCTTAAGTACATTTTCACCGTGGGGAGTCGAATTATGTAAGTTCTAAGAAGTCATTTTGGCAGATTTTGCGTGGCCAAGTTACATCTTATTCGTTCACTCGGTACGCAAAGTTGGGCATTGTTATTAGGTGAATCTTTGAAACTAATTCACTACTTGCGTCTGTTGATTTCGTTGATGACTATCAAAACATCTATGGGTGATAACACCAAGTCTTGGTTAACATCGCATGCGTGCCATCGCCCCGCATGAAGCGACTGCATCAAGTCAGCACCACTGACCACAATTCGTTCGCCGACCGAAAAATCAAATAGTGGCTCATATGGACCCAGTCCGTCTTGGCTTATGACAAAGAGGATTCGAGAAACGTCATTTTCGTCCAAGACACCATTTTGGTTTGGATCGACGGTGTAAGTTGGCGGAACCACCTCCGATTGTTCGGCCAGTGCAACTTGTTCCTTCAATGGATCGTCTGTGAGTGCCGCAACTGTAGGTTGTGAGTTAGTAGCGACAAGGGCTGGGCTAACGCTTTCGTCGCCGAGAATTATTATGCCTTGACAGGATTGACCAATATTAGCGGCAGCCACGATCCTATCGGCCAATTTCTCAAACATCGGTTTATAGTTCATCGAAATGGGGCGTCCTAGGTAAGGATTTGACAAATGAGATGAGTAACAGGCAACCGACTTATCCATGAGAATCAGCGATTCACGCACTATCCTACAAACGTGAGAGCACGTCCGTTGGAGCACGCTCCGAGAAATAGGAATACAGGTCCGCTTGCATTCACTGTTTGGCAAGCATTCCTTGTATAACTACTTTATCAAATCTTCGCTAGATTTTCAGTTTAACCAAGTGAATTATCGAATGCATCACGTGGACTGAATCAACAACGTTGATTTGTTTGCTTTTAAGCTTTAGGCATCAATGTAATGCGGACTTCAATATCCCCCGAAATACTCAAAAAAGGCGAGATTCTGGGGCGAGGGAGCGTTAGGTATTAG
The DNA here is from genome assembly GCA_017303505.1 of Planctomycetota bacterium. Lineage (GTDB taxonomy): Bacteria > Planctomycetota > Planctomycetia > Pirellulales > Pirellulaceae > JAFLCP01. Next base: position 28,641 of record JAFLCP010000103.1, read on the forward strand.
TCGCCGAGCGTTTCAGACTTTTAGGCCAACCAGCTTATCCGCATTGATTTTCGGTATGGATCAGAAAGCAGTTCGGACAGTATTCATACGTTACGGCAACGTGAGGTCCATAGTCAGAATCGGACCAGAAATTGAATCCCTCGATGAGATCGCCGTTGATCACGGTCAAGAGTTTCATCGCTTGCCCATTGCATTCTGGGGTCGGGCAAATGGTTCGAGGTGGGCCTTGCATCAACCCTTCAAGGAAAGCAATTTTGTCATTGTCGTCGAGCACACGATTTTCTGACACAGATTGTTCCAATTCGGCTTCCCAATCCGCGCGAATGGAATCTTCATTGAAACACTCTTCCATTGAAATCGGTTCAGACAACGCAACGGGTTGGC
>JAFLCP010000104.1 GCA_017303505.1 Planctomycetota bacterium
GTGCGGTATCTAGGAAGATGTTTCCGCCGATCTGAACCAGTCGGGCGTCAAAAACGTCCCATGGCTAGGGAACCTCATTTTTGTCCCTCGCCAAACGAGAGAGATGGATATAGCTGGATTTGATGAATCTGGCGAGGGTTTCGGAATGCTGGATACTCTTTCGGCTCCTGCCAAGCTGTTTGGGCACGGTTTGCAGAGTTCGACGTTGTTGAGTATCCTTGGACGCTCTGAACTGCAAAGTTCAATAGGTTTATCCTGGGGTGCCATAGCTCAGTTGGATAGAGCAACGGATTTCTAATCCGTTGGTCGGGGGTTCGAGTCCCTCTGGCACTACTTCTTTGCCCCCGCCCATATGGGATTCTGCCTCGAGGGCACGCTATCGCTGGCTCGTCTTTTCAGGCCTCCGGCCCCATCTATTCCTTCCGCAAAAATCCGATCGCAACGCAGTGACCATTCGGTATGTGAAGTCGGATATAATCGCAGCCTGGGTTGTGGCTGCATTCATCCAATGAGAGATATCTCATGTCTCAAGATGTTGCGAAATCAAAAGTGCCGCATGTCGTCATTATTGGCGGAGGTTTCGGAGGGTTGGAAGTTGCCAAGAGTTTGGCGAATTGTAATGTCCGGGTCACATTGATCGATCGACGCAACTATCATCTGTTTCAGCCGATGCTCTACCAAGTCGCCACAGCGGCTCTCTCGCCTGCTGATATCGCTTGTCCAATTCGGCAAGTTCTGGCACAAATCAAAAATTGCAATGTGGTGTTGGCCGAAGTCGCTGGCATCGATTTGCAGAACCAGCAAGTTCAGTTCACTCATAATGCGATTCCATACGATTATCTCGTTCTAGCTGCTGGTGCCTCCCATTCTTATTTCGGTAACGATCATTGGGCACAATATGCACCTGGTTTGAAAACGTTGGAGAACGCGACCGAGATTCGGCGTCGCTTACTGCTCGCTTTCGAATCGGCGGAATATGAAGGTGATCCGGAAGAACGCCGCGCTGCGTTAACCTTCGCCATCGTCGGAGGTGGACCAACAGGTGTTGAACTGGCAGGCTCCATCAAAGAGATTGCGACCACATCACTCGCTCGAGACTTCCGCAACATCGATACCAAAACAGCCCGTGTGATTCTCATTGAATCGGCAGATCGCGTCTTGATGCAATTCGATCCGACGTTGAGTGAACGCGCGAAACGCGATTTAGAACGCATGGGCGTCGAAGTGATGCTGCATTCCAAAGTCACTGAAATCACCGAACAGGGTGTTACGATTGGCGAGCAATTTGTTCCAGTGCGGAATGTGATTTGGGCGGCGGGTGTAGCAGCCAGTTCACTCGGTAAATCACTCGGTGTTCCACTCGATCGCGCGGGACGTGTGATCGTCGAGCCCGATCTCAGTGTGCCCCAGCATTCCAATGTCTTTGTGATTGGCGACATGGCCGCCGCAAAATCGGCTGATACCAATAAGCCCGTTCCCGGTGTCGCTCAAGGTGCGCTGCAAATGGGAAGTCACGTTGCCAAGCTCATTCGCGCTGAAGCGCGTGCCCAGGGGGCAGTGACTCCGCGCCCTGCTTTCAAGTATCACGACAAAGGCTCGATGGCAACCATTGGCAAAGCGTTAGCCGTTGCCGAAATTGGCAAATGGAAATTCGGCGGCTATTTCGCGTGGTTGTTGTGGGGAGCCATCCACATATTCTTTCTCGTCGGCTTTAGAAATCGTCTAGCCGTATTCAGCAAATGGACTTGGAACTGGATCGTAAACGCACGTGATTCGAGATTGATTATGGGTGATGCCCATCTGACAATCGACAAAATTGCCGGCGAAGATATCGTGCCGCGCTCCGCGAAAGAGAAGAGACCTGGGCAGGAGACTTCTTCATTCAATTGAATATAGGCTGGCAACGGCTTGCAATTCTGCTTCGATGTTCTGAAGGTTTTGCCTCACGGAAGCAAGTCTGGCAAGCTCTGTCTCTGCTTTGGATTCAGCTTCTTCCTTTTTTCGAATGGCCGCTTCAACTTGGCTACGAGCTTCATCTACTTTAAAGCCGAGTCGATCCGTGACCTGAGAACGGATCAAGTTTAGTTTGGAGTCGATCATTTCCGTGGTTGCGTTAGTCATCTTGTGGCGAGATGTTTCCAACGCATCGGTTACAAAAGCAATTGCATCATCGCGGACTTGTTGAACTCTCTTTTTCGCACCGAATAGGGCATTTCCGGCACCAAGGGCAAGTAATGAGCTAGCCACTATCAGAACGGGTAAATGGAAGATGGCGATACCGATGCCGGCGGCCAACGTAAGTCCTGTAGCCGCAACGCCATTTACTCGATCATCCGTTGCTAGGTCAAATAACTTGGATAAACTATTTCCAGTCGCAGGCGGATCGACTGGACGCAATGACCTATTCGTATCGATCGATTCTTCCGGTGAGTGAGTCGATTCATCCACCATACTTTGCAAGCTTTCTAACGCTTCGACTAAGTCTTGTACTTCGTCTGAGAGTTCGCTTTCCAGTTCAGCAAACGAATCTCGCAGAAAGGCGTCATATTCGTTCGCTTTCCAGGCGTTAAGTCTTGGGGTTGCCCATTTCGAATATTGTTCAATAAGTCGGTTTCGAGCTGACTCTTGTTGTAGGGCTGCATCGAGGAATTTTATATCCGCTTGATTGCAAATTCGAATAATCCCAGATTCCATTTCTGAGTGTATCAATTGAATCATGGACTTTGATTGACGTTTAATGGCATCCCCTTTGCGGTCGATGGCACGCACGATCTTAGCCTGCATACGTTCGGCCGATTCAAGTTTGGGAGCTTGCTCGGCATAGAGTGTTCTGAGGGCCTGTAACGGAGTTTTGGCGAGATTCTCGCGATTCGGCAGAACCTCGTTGAGTCCTTGCTTAACGGCGTTCATAGCGAGTTTTAGCGGGCCCCTGAGCTTAACTCGTCCTCGTTCTTTAGTTAGGAAGTCTTCAAGAGCCGTCTCAAAACTCTGGATATTCGAAGATTCAAGAGCGTTCAAATCGGAGTTGAGTCGACCTCGAAGCGCATCTCGGGCCGATACATAGAAAACTCGCATTTGACCATTGAGTCGCGATTCGAGTTTCTCTCGCGACAACCGTTGGATATCAGCGATATCTTCGGGAGACTCTCGAATCGCGTCAAAGCGGTTCCATAAGAAGAATACATCTCGAAGGTCACGATCTCTGAGTTCATTGTCAATGAATGATCGCTCACTTGCTGCCATTGCATGTTCGCAATTCAGAACAAAGATCATCGCATCGGATTGAGCGAAAAAGCCGCACGTAATCTCAGACCTGATCTCAGATTCGTTGAGACCTGGGGAGTCAACGATTTCGACGCCATTGCGGAGTAGTGGAAGTGGGTATTGAACTTCGCAATACTCAATAGGACTATGTGAATCGTCGTTAATGGTAATGCGTTTCTTAAGGGCATCAGGTATAGTAATCAGATCGAGTACTTCCTTTTGCCCATCGCGGAACTGAAGCAACGCTTTTTTCGATTCACCAAAGCAAACTTTAGTAATGACTGCCGTACAAGGTGCGATCTTCATGGGCAGTACGTTCTCGCCAAGAATTGCATTGATTAAAGTCGATTTTCCACGACTAAATTCACCAAGAATCAGAATGCGGAAAGCGTCTTCAAGAAGAGATTTCTGTGTCAGCATTAAACTCTCCGCTCGCTTATTGGACTCGAGTTGGAGGAAGCTGGAAGCGAGTTTGCCAAGCAATTCAGATACAGACTGACGAACCTTGTCGAATTGGGCGTATGTTGAGTAGTTGGGTGTCATAGTGGGTTGTCCAAAGTTCTTTATTATTTAGCAAGTCCGCGCGATTGTTGACGCGCTGTGCCGATAAGCTGTTCAATTTTTTGCAAGTGCTCGATCATTTGCGATCTGATTTGTACTAGATGCGATAAATTGGCACGTTCTTCGTCAATCCGACGCCGTTCTTCGGCAATGATACTGTCGATCCATTGGCCGTATTGCGAAGTTGCCGTACTAAGTGTTTTCTCCAACACAGAACGCAAGTGTTTTTCGATTGCGGGTTGGCTACTTTCAAATTCGCGGATAGCACGAACTTTAGTATCCGCCATGGTGGCCACGAACTTTTGCATGCAATTACGTCGAACCTCAGCAAAGCTTGGTCCAAAAAGAAGCCCAGCCACTCCACCGACTATTCCGCCAAGTACTGTGCCCAAGCCTGGAACGACGGAGCCTAGTACTGCGCCGGCCGCTGCGCCCCCGGCTACGCCCATTATCTTTGTGTTATTAAAGTCATCCACAGTTCCTGTGAGGTTGAGATTCATTGCAGGTGTATTGGTGCTAACACCCAGTTGGGTCTTGGTGAGCTGTCTACTGGTTGTGCTAGTTAACTGCTGTACGATTCGATAGCGTTCGCGAATGGCATACAAAAGTGGTTGTTCCAGTTGCTGTAATGCGCTGGTCGTAGGACGCGACAATTGATTTTGTATTTCCTTGTTTACATTCTGCAGTTGAGAGGGAATGGAGGATTGAGCCGTAGATAGGACAGACTTTAATTGTTCGGAAGATGAGCATGCCATGATCTGATTAACATAGGACTGACAAATGGCTTCGTAGCTTTCGTCGATCATATGGACGCCCTCAGAAACTATTGACGAAGCCAAGTCGCTGATATCATCAAGAACGGTCTTCATCTGGTCTCGACAGTAAGCCGAGGGGTTAGGGATTCTGTTTGCCTCCAAATCACCGATAGATTTGGCATATTCTCGTTCAGCCAGCTCTTGTGCGGATGCGATCTGGCTATTGATTGTTGCGATGGTGGTGGCGCAACGCGTTGCAATGATGATGGCCCTCTCGTTATACAAGATTTCAACAATCTTTGACACATCATGTTGAAATCGATTGAGCGCTTCAGTTTCTCGTTTTAGTGCCGGAAGGGCTGATACCGCAAAAGAGAGTATATCCTCCTTGGTCCGACCGACGGCATTAGCAAATCGATCTTCGCCGATCCGTATGGCCTCATCAATCTGCTCCTGTGGATTGTCGTCAAATTCGACGCTTTCAAGGGCACGATCTAATTTGGTCAGAATCAGGATAAGGTGCGGAATAAAGCTCTTAACGGTATGAACAAAATCACGCGTGCTTTGACTTACCGTCTGTTGGATATCTGATAGTACGATACATCCATCAGCTTCACGTCGTATTGTATCCCATGCTCGAGACTTATTGGTCTGGTTATCAGTATTCACGCCAGGTGTATCTATGATGACAACGTCACGAGGAATTTGAGCATTGGGAACCCAAAGTTCCAGTTTATTCACCTCGGGCCCTCGTTTGTTCTGATCCGTTAGATGTTTAATGGATTCAAGAAACACCGTATGTCGTCTCGTTTGATAGTTTGAGCGGAACGTTTCCAGGCGTTTGAGACGTAACTCGCATATCTCCGTACGCGTTGGAAGCAGATTAATTCTGCGTGTGGTAGTCGAAATGGACTTTTCAAAATCGGATTGTTGGCTTTCCAGTTTTTGTCTTCGCGTTTGGAGTTCTTCGCGATGTCGCAGGGCATTTTCAACGACTAGACGAAACGCTTCCAGTTCATCTCGCATTTGTTGGCACTTTACCACGTTATCCAAATGTTCTTTCCACTCCGGTTTCGCTTTCTTGTCCATCCATTTTTGACCAGCCCAACGAATAGGATTTTTCCAGCTTGCTGGCTGTCGGTAGGCGTAGGGGATAGATTTGGAGTTTTGCTTGATCGATTCGTCGAAACTTCGGTAAGCCGTTGATCGTGTGCCTAGCTGCGTACAGAGTTCGTCGTATTTTGTTGCTGCAAGTTCAATTTCGCTCAAGAGTGTTTCCTTTGATTGCATCAGTGTTTTGAGTGACTTTTGATAGGTTGTCAGTTCCATTGGTAGGCGATCCACGCACTGAACGCAGTCTTCAACGCGGCGAGTTGCAGTGTCGCACATTCGGGCGATTTGATTGCGACGATCGGGAAAGATATCGCTAAAAGTTTCTATCTCTTGTGACGTAAGTTCAGCGCGATAATCATAATCGGAGCTAGACCGAATAAACGTGACTGTGCCAGTGCATTCGCGAACCTCCGCGCTGAGTATAGGTTCTCCCAGAATGGCATTTAGAAACGTACTCTTTCCTGCTTTCTTTTCCCCGACAACGCACACAAAGAGTTCTTTTCGATCGATTCGACGGCGGGCATCTTTTATCACTTCCAGAGTTAAGTCGACTGCCTCGTCTCCCATACGTGGACGATGTCGCTCAATTCCTGTTAATGTGCTTATTGCAGCATGCACCGCCTGCAGTAATGCATTACCAATTCGCGTAGTTTCGGCTGCAGTATTTGTGTGAGAGGCTGTTGGAGTTGTCATAGAAAGGCCTTTTGTTTATTCTGCAAGATCATCGCACAGGAGATTGCCACAACGAAAACAGTAGAGTCTTTGAGGGTCGTTGAGCATTCCGCAATTTGGGTCAGAGCATGAGATCTGTTTGAGGTTGGGGAGTGGCAAGGTTGTGATGTTGACTGGAGGCCGCAGGGTACTGATGGAGACGCTGATGGCTTTGTCTGAACGTGGTTTCAAAGGAGATGCGTTCAAGGATAATCCCAAGACTGAGGCATGTTCCGGATTCTGCAGGAATTGAATGGGCACTTCCCAGCCTTCTGCTCTTATGGAATCAACAACTCCGGGTATCTTTGAGCCTCCGCCAGAAACAATCATGTGTATAGGTGCGGCTACGTAGTTTTTTGGTTCGTGGCTATTCTTAGAGAGCGTGTCGAGTGTTTCATTTAAGCAGCGTCGTTTGCAATTAAGAAGATCGCGAGAGGGCAACGTAACCACATCGTTCCCTACGCGGAACTCAAAGAAGGAGTCCTCGAGTGCATTATCTTGCAAAGTGGAAATGACGTGTTTTATTTGTTCCCTCAAATTGTGGAAATCAGAAGTGTCGTGAGAGAGTGTTTGGATTTGACGTCGGATGTGATCGTAGACCAATTCTTCATAGATACGAACCCCCGGCGAATATCGGGGAGGCCAGTTAGGAATCAATGAAGAACGCGAACCTCTTTTTTCTACGAATTCAAGGTTAGTCGAACCGGCGCCCATATCCAGTATGGCATACACACCATCTGCGAAGGTTTGTTGGTATTGAGCTAACTGAAAGACGCATAATGCAGTCGGTTTCCAGAAGGCATCAGCAAAGCCACCCAACCTGGCCGCGGCAATTAAGTTTCGGTCTTCCGTGACAAACGGATTTAACGTTGATGTCAAGATGCACTGGTTGAGTTGGTAATCTCTAGAAAGGCGTTGTTTGATGTGACTGAAAAATGCTGCTCCGATATCCCGGATAGAGATCCTGCGTCCGTTGCGGAAGACATAGCCGGTTCGCCAAAGAAGCGAGCCAACTTCCCCAATAGAACCGACAGGATCCGCATGGATAAACTCGAGAGCTTCTGCCCCCACTCGTATAGGGCCCGATTTAGGAATATAGGCTTGTAACGGAATGTCAATGCCAGCCTCAGTTCCCAAGTGCAGCACTTCGGGTGTTGTGCTGCTTGGGGAGATTGCCGCAACTTTTATCGTTGACCAGCCAACGTCGATGCTTAACATGCGATTTGTCTATATTGCTTCTAGATGTAAGTTTGGGAAGGCGGCCGCCAGGATCTCATCCAGACGATTGACCACGCAAGCGAGTATTCTTCGCTCTGTGCCCACCGTTGTTTCAAAGCGACCAATCCAGTAATTCAGTCGCTCTTCGAGAATGCTGGGATCTGTCTGCCAGCCCTGATAGATGCTGCATCGCTGTTCTAAGCGATTTCCGTAGGCACCAATAACACTAAAAATCTCTAATGCCTCCGCTGATGAGAATAAGCCAGGATTCTCATCGAGCAGTTTGATGGCCTGCATATCTTGATCAAACTTCAAATACTGCTCTCGTAATCCATTTGAAGCTGATTCAAGTTCTTCCAAACCACGTTGCACTATCGGTAGTCGCTTTTGAAAAGTCTGTCTCTCCTCATCAAGAAACAGTTTACAAGTCGGGAGCTCAGTCGATTTCGTCGCAACCTCATCCAGGGCTTGTTCTACCATGCTCAACCGCTGAGACAAATTGTAGGCCGACAGTCTCAGCTGCTGAATTACTTCATCGCATGGCAAAAGTGATTTTCGGAGGCGTGTGGAAGCACGAATAGTCTTGGCCCGACTAAAGAAACGCGATTCAAGAATGCTTATGAGCTGGTCGATTCCAGCAAGCTGACGAATACTCTTCTTTAACTCTTGGGCTGATAGGTCAGCGGTCTGTCGAGCGAATAGCAGAACGACTTTGAAGCAGCTCCACGGAAGTTGCGATCGAGTGAATAGGTCTCGACGCGTCTTGGAAGTTCCAACGATAGGGAAATCTTCGGATTCGGGTGATGGTTCCCATTCAAGGAAATAACGGTCCTGCATGGTAAGGCGTTTGAAGGTCGAAGGCTGGCAGGCTGTAGCTAATCGCAAGATGTCTTCCCAGAAGGAGTCTGGCATCCGATTTGCCAGTCGATGCAATGGACCACTCACTGGAATAACGTCGGAAAGATAATTTTTCAATTGACTACGAATATTCACCGCCTTCCTCTCGGCATCGTTCCACGGTGAATCCGAGGCGATCATGGCCTCCCATTTGTGCAAGACCCCGATACTATTGAAGACAGATGAGCCTGGTATCCGTGTCTCTTGGGAGAAGGCTTGTAACAATTCGCTGTCCGATTGACGTGCCGTGGCCGGAAGGACATAAACCATGCAATCAGCCTCTCCTCCATAGTAGAGCGTTTCATTCTCGCATCGCTGACGCGCAGCTATGAAATTTTCTAGGGTCTCCTGGTGGCTTTCGATCGTGGAGCGTGAGCCAGGTGTATCGACAATCACAACATTTTTCAGAAAGCTTGAATTGCTGAAAAGCTCAATGTAACGAGTTGTTTCCGCCAAACGAGAGTCACCGCTCCAGCGGACTAGTTCAGAGCGTGCGAGTATTTCAGATCTAAGAGGTGATTCGTTCCAGGTAACGCGAAACATGTCACGCATGGAAGTGTCACCATGCAATATCCAATTGACAGTCGCAGTTGTCTCGTTCACTCCTACAGTCGTGACATCATCGTCATCCAAAATAGAATTGATTAATGTCGATTTGCCAGATCGCATTTGTCCCACGATAGCCAGCGTAAATGGTGATTCGTCTTGAGCCGTTAGTCGTTCGAGTCGGTATGCTCGCTCAAAATCATTGGCGTATTTTCGGATCAATTGAGGGGTACGGCTGAGAAAGCGACTTAATTCTGCGATGATTGTGTCAGGTTCAAGAGATGGCATAGATAATGCTCCCTAAATTGTCTTTTCGATTTGACGTAGGGACTGAAGTATCGCGTCTATGGCCTTAAGTTTTTCAGTCAGTAGCTCAGTGGATTTCTTTGCTTCTTCCACAGTTTGTGAACGCGACATTTCGAGACTCTTCCGCCGTTGGTCATAGTCACTACGTACTTGCTTCTGGAAGAGAAAGAAAGCTTCCTCGGCAGCAGCCTTCAATTCAGCCATCAAATTATTTAGTGAACGACGCCCAGCTCTGTTTGCTGCCTGGCAGGTGCGAGTCATTGCACCCTCCAGCGATCGCAATATATCGCTCACCTGTCGCTCACGACTTTGCTTGTAGCCACGGAAGTAGGACCAGATTTCAGTAGCAACCAACGCCAATGCTCCAAGTGACGCAACAATGGAGGCTGTTGCAAACAAGGCCGGATTAAAGGCCACTAGGGTTGCAAGGCCCGTTACGCCAAACGCCGCGATCTTTTTGCCCAGTGCCTGGACAAACATGGTGCCCATGTAGGTCTCGCGCATGGAGCGGAAACCACTCGCATCAACATCTTGCCTTTCCCCACTCTCGAACTGTACAGAGGGAACAGAGATCGTCTGCATTGATACCAACGTCGAAGTTTCAGTGGCTTTAAAAATTCGCTCGAATGATGTGACGTAATTGTTGATGATGTCATTTACGAACGAATTGCATTGTGATGCATGTTCATTTCGTATTTCCTCTTCCATGGCCAGAAGGCGATCTGGTGTAAGCTGTTGGGAGCGGAGGTCGGCTAGAATAGGACGAACAGTATTATCGGGCAGCGTAGCGTCTTCTAACGCGTTTAAGGAAGTGCGATCTAGATGGGCGACTGCGTTGCGATACTCGCGCTGTAGGTTCGGCCAAGTATCAGATTGCCACGCTAGAAATTTTTCTTCCGCTGACCGTAGATCCTGCGCATATTTTTCAAGCACGGGACGATTCTTGCTATTCGCTTGTTGGACAATCTTCCAGCGTTCTGATAGCAATTCCCGTTCGCGAACCACCAAAGAGAGGATGGACGGCAACCATCTACGTACGATTAAGCGTTCCCTTTCTTTGATAAGTACGCCGTTAAAGAAGTGCAGAAAATCGGGAAAGCCGCTCGCCTTCAAGTCATCGAGAACTTTGGTTTCTTCCGCAAATGCTTTCAGTTGAGAGCTAACTACAAAATAGGGGATTAGATTGGATGGGATTCCCAGGGTATTTGACAAAATCTCAAGATTGCGGGCTTTCCAAGCCAATACCTGACTTTGGTCTGCCATATCGGATTTCGTCTGAATGAAGATAATGCGCTCCGTATGTTTGCGGAGTTCCTGTAAAAAGTTGATCTCGTCTTGACTGATAACGGCCTCGACAGAATCTAAAACAAACAGGACAGCATCAGAATTGGGTGCATACTGAAACGTGATGTAGCGATGTTTTTTATAGAGGCCTCCCACACCGGGTGTATCAACAATGACTAAGCCGTCTTTGAGAAGCGGTGATGGAGTTTGAATCGCGATGAATGAAACCCTTTTGGAGTTGTCAGGGTTGCCGGTTTCAGTTCCGAAGTCCGCAATTTGGCCTGCCTCGATGTCGAGTGGAGGAATTTCGATATCGGTATCGGTTGCTGGAGGATCGAAGAAGACGGTAAATCGTTCCTTGGGACCATACAGAATCTTGTAGACAGTTGATGTGGCGATGTCGCTGTCCGTTGGTACAAGATCCTTAGAAAGCAGAGCATTGATAAAGCTGCTTTTTCCCTTCTTTATCTCGCCCATTACCACAATCCGAAACACGCCACTGTTAACGGCGTCAACAGCGCTACTGATTGCCGCATTGCGGTTTTCTTGCTCTTCTGGAATAGCGGAGTCTAGATTTAGGTAAGTGGTGACTGTATCAACGAATGCAGTTTTGGGAGATACGTTCATTTCACGTCCCGCTGGGTAGTTATCAGTGTATTGGGGCTAGAGATTTCTCAGAAATTCGAGACGCTCACTGTCATTCATATGCGAGAGCTGCGCACTGAAATCGTGCGAGGAGCTCAGTGACTCGCTTGGTCCCTGGGGAATCGAAGAAAGTTCGTACTGCTGGCGAAGTACGGCCTCTACAGTCGAATTACTTTCCCATGAAGGTGGCGCGATATCGGTCGCTACATAATGAAACGATCCATTTCCTAGAGCTGCTTGGAACTTTTCCAGTGGATACTCAACCCCAGCTCCATCTGGACGACCAGGATCGTTGAGCACTACGGTCACTTGCCCATGCTCGTCCACCTTCAGTCCCTTTAGTACAACCGCATGATCGGGATGGCCTGGCATTATTTGATTCATAAATGTTGACCATGGATTGTCGGTCCAAATCTCATTTGAGTTCACGGCAATTGCTACCTGATGTCCACGAGATAGGTCCTGGATCAGGTGATCCCAGTCATGGCCATGATGACACGGGATGCCATGAAGTTCGAGAAGGTCAGCCATGTTAGCTAGTGACGTGCCGTGATCGGTCAGCCATCCATGAGAAGTCGCCTCGAATACCAAAAGAGCTTCGGAAACGGGTTGACCCGTCGCAGGATCAACCACCCCAAACTGATCCAGGATCATTTTCTGAGAGACGACAGCACAGGTGAAAGCGGTCGTCTGATGTGTGAAGCCAGAGCCAGTTGGGGCACCTACATAGTCAGCATGTGCTGAGATAGTTGCTGGGCCTGCGATACCACGGTGGTCATGCCCCAAATAAGCCATCCCTGGTAGATAATCACTAACCAATTCCCCAACCACACTACCCGCAAATTCAGTTAACAAGCTTAGCCATTGAGATGATGGACTGTGGGGTTCTTGCTCTTCATGACTTGATTGAGCGATTTCATTGGCAATATGGCGTTGCAAGCCATCGTAGATCTGATGATAGTACTCTGGAAACACCGATATACACCTCACAACACCTTTGAATATTGATTCCGCTTCCGAGTTTGCTCAGCTTGCGTAGAGGTCGTCAGAGTCTTCTTCATTCGGAGCATCCAACGCTTCCTCAACCTCGGGCGTCACTGAATTAGACAAGTCCTCGTTCGTTCCCATTACATCAATCGAAAAAGTACCTAGCAGCGGATCAGGAGTTTGAGTATTGCTCGTGTCGAAGCTATCGTCAGCAGAAGTCGTGTCGGGTTCCGATGCAGCTTCGTCATCTCCAGCATCTGCGCCTGTACCTGCTGGAGTTTCTGTTTGCATACTGCCCCCGAGTGCGGGAGCGGGGGACTGAAATGTGTCCGATACGAAGGCTCCATAAGTAGCCCCAAGGGATGCAAAGAATCCCCATTGTGCTGTCGGATTCGATTTGGTTTCCTGTTGTAAATCCTTTGTATTGGTATTCAGCTTCGCGCTTTCGCGAATCGCATGCCTCATCACCGAGAGCTTATGTGACTCTCTTTCAATTGCTACGGAAGGTGCGATACGTTCGCGCTGGAGTTGTTGCTGAAGCTGAATCAGTAATTGTTTGCAAAAATCGCATTCGTTTAGATGATTTTCCAACTCAGGCGAGGTTTTGTGACATTCAAGAAACGCCGAAAGTTCGTTTTCGCTAGGGTGCCAGGGCTTATTCATCGATACTGCCTCCCACTAAAACACGCAGAGACGTGATGGCGCGATGAGAAATTACTCCGATATGATTGGAGGTCTTTCCAAGCTCTTGTGCTATGTCGTCGTTGGATCTGCTGTGGATATATTTTTGTGTCAACACATACGACTGTTCAGGAGGCAACTTTTCCATTGCCAGCATCAGATGGGAAAACTTCGTCGACAAATCCATCGCCCTATCTAGTTCCTGAATGCCTTTACGATGGTCTTCAATTTCCTCGGGTAATTTGGCCGCTTTGGTCTTTCGATACCGCTTACTGTTGACCAAATTCAGACATAAGTTATGGACAACGCAGCTAAGCCATGTCTTTAGAGATGATTCTCTATTCCATGACTTAAGCCTCGCCCACTGATTCTGGCAAAGTTGTAACATCACTTCTTGGAGTACGTCATCATAGTCGAATTCAAAGTGCTTGCAGTTCCACTGAATCGGCGCATCGAGGAGTCCTAGAAGTGCCTTCAAGGCTGTTTCGTTTTCTGGATCGCGACACAGTATCTCGATGAGTTGCGAATCCATTGCGTATCTCTCATCAGCGGGCGACGTCACAATACGAACTCCTTATCTGTAACGTCTTGTCATAGACAAACCTTGTTACCACGCCATTACACCTTTTTCTGAATTTTTTCAGAATCGCCACAGCAAAGATAGTTCTACACAAAGAAATCGCGAATTTCGCCACTCCTGTGGGGAATCAAGACAATAAAGTTGTGCAAAGCCGAAAGCTGGCAAGCTTCTGGTTTTCGCGACTATTTTGCGACCCAACAAAAGGAAATTCTCAGAAAGCTGTAAGAGTTGAAAAAGCTCTCTGTCTATGAAGGTGAGCAAGCGAGGAACGCTTGAGAAAACACTTTCACTTCAAAAAAAGGGCTTACCAATGAACTCGCGTGATACACGAAACTTAACCAATAAATTCAAGTCTGAAGCCGAATTGGATATTGGGGTAGGATTAGTTCGAGCTTCTGATACGGCTACTTCCTACAATCAGCTCGTAGAGCTTCTGGAAGATTCGCTGCACTTCTCTCAACGAAAACCACTTAAGTCGATTCGCGAAAAGACAGACTTGGACAACTGCCGATAATTCACCCACTGACCACAAATCACGGGCATTGTACTGGACTGCGGTGCAGAAAAAGGGTGTCCTTTACGGACACCCTTTTGCGTTTTTGCTTCAAAATGAGAACTGTTTTACACTTCCAAAAACAAGCGAGCTGGATCTTCGAGAACTTCTTTGATCGTTCGCAGAGCGCTCACTGCTTCGCGACCGTCGATGATTCGATGATCGTAAGTCAAAGCGATATACATCATCGGACGAATGACCACTTGGCCATCGCGAGCAACAGGCCGATCTTGGATGCTGTGCAAGCCGAGAATACCGCTTTGTGGCGGATTCACAATCGGAGTCGACAACAACGAGCCATAAATACCACCGTTGCTGATCGTAAAGGTGCCACCTTCTAAGTCTTCTGGCAACAAGCGATTTTCCATCGCCTTGCGTGAGTATTCGCCGATGGTTCGCTCGATATCGGCGAAGCTCATCTTCTCAACGTTTCGCAATACGGGAACAACCAAGCCCTTGCCACCGCCGATCGCGATACCGATATCGTAGTAATGGCGATACACGATATTGTTGCCACGAATCTCGGCATTGACCGCAGGATAACGACGAAGCGCTTCAACGCTCGCTTTGGCAAAGAACGACATCAAACCCAACTTGATGCCATGCTTCTCTTGGAACATGTCCTTGTACTTAGCTCGCAACGCCATCACGGGTTGCATGTCGACTTCATTAAACGTGGTCAACAAGGCAGCCGTATGTTGTGCTTGAACCAATCGCGCGGCAATCGTGCGACGGATCATGCTCAGTGGCTTCACTTCTTCCATGCGATCTGGGCCGCCGACGCTGATCTGCGTGGAGGTTGGCACTGGAGTTTTCGCTGCAGTTGGTGCTGCGGGAAGAACTTGAGCAGTAACTGGAGGAGCACTGCTACCCGCTTCGATATGACGAGCAACATCTTCCTTCAAAACGCGACCACCGGGGCCTGTCGCTGTCACATCGCTTGCCTTCAATTTGTTCTCATCGAGCATACGTTGGGCGGCAGGCATGACGCGAGCATCACTCGCTTCGGCGGCTGGTTTTTGAGCCGCAGCAGCTGGGGCAGCGGGTGCACTTCCAGCAGCAGGTTTGTCGCTAGGTGCAATCTCAGCCAATAGATCGCCAATGGCAGCGAACTCTTCGGCTTTCTTCACGATCTTGGTCAGAATACCCGCGACTGGAGAAGGTACTTGGACGGAAGCTTTTTCCGTTTCCAATTCAACGAGATCTTCGTTGATGTTGACCCAATCTCCCTCTTTTTTCAACCACTTGCTGATTTGAACTTCACTGATCGAATCACCGACCGACGGAACCTTAACTTCAACCATGGTTTTGCTCTAGTGGGGCACTTATTACGTGCGTTTCTCTGTGTGCTTTGTTAGCTGAATGCGTATGTGAGTTGGCTATGCTCTACTTCGGCAAATAGCCCGTCCTTATGCCAGCCTTCCTGCAATACCTAGACTGTATCTTTTATGAATCCGGTTGTCACCCCGAGAATGACCGGCAGAGGCGTTAAGAAACGCATTTTCCGGCCATCTCGTCCAGGTGATTTTTACAGATTCGCAAAAGCTGCATCAAGCAATTCTTGTTGCTCGAGCTTGTGGGTATTGGGCGAACCGGTCGCAGGGCTGGCCGATTCGGTACGGCTGACGAGGGAGAATGGGAATTTCTTCTGGATCGCGTCGCCAAACCGCATCTTCATGTGGGTCCATGCACCCATATTGGTCGGTTCGTCTTGCACCCATACAACTTCCGTCCCCGCTTGGTATGGTTCCAAAGCGGTCAGCACCTCAGCTTCTGAGAGAGGATACAACTGTTCAACTCGAAGAATTGCAACGTTGTCTGCCTTGGTGTTCTGGCGGCGTTCAAAGAGTTCGTAGTAAACCTTACCAGTGCACATCAGTACGCGTTTGGTACTGGTCGGCGCTGGTCGTTCGTCTTTCAAAATCTTCAGGAAGCGGCCCGAAGTGAATTCTTCTTTTGCTGACAACACCATCGGGTGACGCAACAACCACTTCGGTGTCATCACGATCAATGGCTTACTCCACTTGCGCTTCACTTGCCGGCGCAGGAGGTGGAAGTATTGAGCTGGGGTCGTCGGTTGAGCAACAATCATGTTGTCTTCAGCGCACAACTGCAGCAGACGTTCTAAACGTGCACTGCAATGCTCTGGTCCTGCACCTTCAAATCCGTGTGGCAACAACATCACCAATCGGCTGAGGCGGCCCCATTTGTCTTCCGCGCTCGAAATAAACTGATCGACAATCACTTGGGCTACGTTCCAGAAATCACCAAACTGCGCTTCCCACGCTACCAAGCCGTGAGGGCAATCCAAACTGTAGCCATATTCAAAACCGAGCACTGCCGCTTCGCTCAGTGGACTGTTCGAAATCTCGATACGAGCCTGCGAAGGATTCAAATGCTGCAAGGGCATGTAGGTCGCATTGGTTTCCATATCATGCAAGTTGGCATGGCGGTGGCTAAACGTGCCACGTTCGCTATCCTGGCCTGTGATTCGAATCGGATGGCCATCGAGCGACACGGTGCCAAAAGCTAACAACTCACCCGCAGCCCAATCCAATGGCTTATTGCTGGTTGCCATCAGTTGGCGTTGTTCGAAGATCTTCGCGAGCTTGTTGTTCAGTTGGAAGCCTGCAGGGACTTCACACAACTTGAGCAACACATCGTTGACCACTTCTTCAGGAATCGAGGTCACAGTCTCGTCGGTCGCAGGTTCTGGACCACCGAAATAACCTTGCCACAATCCACCCAACGTTTGCAAGTCGGAGTAGTAATCTTCCTTGCGTTGAGCCAACGCAAATTCAGCTTCCAATTTGTCTTGGCGAACCTTGGAAATTTCGTCGGCTTCAGCCCGAGTGATTTCACCCATCTGCAACAAGCGTTCGAGATAGCTTTCGCGCACACTCTTGCGTTGATCGATGGCCTTGTACATCGTCGGCTGGGTGAAACGAGGTTCATCCGATTCGTTATGACCCCAGCGGCGATAAGCATACATGTCGATGACGACATCTCGTCGGAATTCGCGACGGAAATCCATCGCCAAATTTACAACTTGAGCCACAGCCTCGGGATCTTCACCGTTTACATGGAAGATCGGAATCTGCAGCATTTTTGCTACGTCGGTGCAGTAAGTAGTGCTGCGGCTCTGTGTCGGTTCGGTCGTGAATCCGACTTGGTTATTGATAATCACATGCAACGTACCGCCCGTGTTGTAGGCCGATAGTTGCGAGATATTGAAGGTTTCTTGGATGATGCCTTCGCCAGCGAACGAGGCGTCACCGTGAATCAGCAACGTCAATTGTCGTTCGCGATCAAAGTCTTGCGAAAGGTCTTGCTTGCACCGGCAACGACCCAATGCCACAGGGTTCACGAACTCGAGATGGCTTGGATTGAAACACAATGACAAATGAACCTTAGCACCGTTGCTGGTGGTCCAGTCGCTGCTGTAACCAAGATGATATTTCACGTCGCCAGCACCGCGATGCAAGTCGGGACGTGGATCGTCAAAGCCCCAGAAAATGTTCTGAGCGCGTTTGCCCATAATGTTCGCGAGAACATTGAGGCGACCGCGGTGGGCCATTCCGAAAATGACTCCTTCGATTCCATGTTGGCCGGCCTTCTCTAAAGCCAAGTCCAATAATGGAATCAAACTTTCGGCACCTTCCAAGGAGAAGGTCTTGTGCCCGACGAACTTGCGACGGACAAACTCTTCAAACACCGACGCATCGGCTAAGCGAGTGTAAATGCGCGTTTGAACATCGCGCGACAACTCGATTCGATTCTCGCAGCTTTCCATGCGACGCTGAAGCCAGTCGCGGATATTGCGATTATCAATATGGGTAAATTGCGCCCCGATGTTGCGGCAATAGGTATTGCGCAATTTCTCAACGATGTCGCCCAGTGTTCGCGCGTTGACATAATCGAGCGACGCGCAAGAAAACGGTCGGCTCAGATCTTCTTCGCTCAAACCATACATTTGAGGGTCGAGTTCAGGAAGCTTCTGGCGGTCGATCCCCAAAGGATCGAGTTTGGCCATCAGATGCCCGCGCACTCGATACTCGCGCACGAGTTGATCGATGCGGTCTTGCATGCGGGCAAGCCACAACGCTTCATCGCGAGCGGAGGAAGAATAGCCATCAGCACCGGGCTCTACCGCCGCAACCGCAGTCGCGTTGGTTCCGTTGTGTTGTGCGGCTAAGGAAAACTCTTCAAAGTAGCGGCGCCAGCCTGGCGAAACGCTAGAAGGATCCTTGATATATTGAACGTACAGGTCGTCGATGTAATCGAGACTGTAGGTAGTCATCGGTGAAAGACCATTTGGGAAAGATCAAAAATAAATCGCGAACACAGTCCTGAGAGTACGACATCTCCGGATTGAGGTCTAGAGGATTCTTGGCGGCCAACGGCATAGATTGCCAAAGTTAACACCCTTATCGGAGTGTCGGCGATCTAGTCATCGACTCTTGTCCCCATTTACCAACACAACTTCAGTTTGTGGTTCGCCCAGTACAGTTCTCCGGATACCATCATGATTGCTAGCTGCGATCTGTGGTGCCCGCAAAATCCGCGCAAGTGCTATAATTATCGTAACTGCTAATCGAAACTACGCTATCTCAATCTATCCGACTTTAGGGTGCCTTTTCTGGAAAAAAAGTCCCCATTAAAAGTCAGGAAGGGGTCTATTCGAGAGGCAACTTATGACCCATCTTCTCCTTTTTAGTGGCTAGATAAGATGCGTTGAATTCGTGGATGGGCGGGATGATAGGGACCTGATCCACGACTTTTAGGTCGAAACCTCTCAAATTAAAGGCTTCGGTTTTCTTCGGATTGTTGGTCAACAACCGTATCTCTTTAAGGCCCAAATCCTTCAAAATCTGGATTCCAACCCCGTAATCACGCATATCTGCTCGGAACCCCAAAGCATGATTGGCCTGAACGGTATCGAGACCTTGATCTTGTAGTGCATACGCCTTGATTTTTTGCGTAAGTCCAATGCCACGGCCTTCTTGCAGCAAATAAACCAGCACGCCTCGACCTTCCCGCGAGATCGCTTCGAGGGCCAAACGCAATTGGTCTCCGCAATCGCAGCGGAGCGAATCGATCAAATCGCCCGTAAAGCAACTACTATGCATCCTCACTAAAGGTGGGGGGCCGTCTGCGGCGATATCGCCAAATACCAGAGCGATCGGTTCATGATCCTCGTACTGGATTTGGTACACGATGATCTCAAACTCACCAAATTTGGTGGGTAATTTAGCCTGAGCACTTCGCTGTACCAGCTTTTCATTCAGCCTGCGGTGGGCGATCAATTGCTCAACCGATATCATTTCGAGCTTGTGTTTATCGGCGAGGCGACGGAGGTCATCTCGAGTCGCTCGCTCTCCCTTTTCGTTCAAAATCTCGCACAAAACGCCTGCAGGTGTGAGCCCTGCCATGCGAGCCAAATCGACTGCGGTTTCCGTGTGACCAGCCCGACGAAGCACGCCACCTTCCATGGCTAGCAACGGATAGACGTGTCCGGGGCGAACAAAATCTTCAGGAGCACTGGTGGGAGACGCAAGCCGGCGAATCGTTTCAGCTCGTTCTCCAGCGGTGATTCCCGTTTTGCAGCCCGCATGATCGACGGGGGTCATAAAGGCGGTCTGCAAGGGCGCCGTGTTGCGGTCTACGATCGGGGAAAGCTGTAGGCGTTGGCAAGCTGACGGAAGGATTGGAGCGCAAAGTTGGCCGTGCCCACCCAACATAAAATTGATGGTTTCCGACGTCGCCAACTGGGCCGCACAAATGTAATCCCCTTCGTTTTCGCGATCTTCCGCGTCGACCACAATGACCACTTCACCTCGGCGAATGGCATCGACGGCCGCTCCAATAGTGCTGAATTGACCTGATGCGGCTAAGGCGGAATCTGATGTGGGGTCTAATGAGGGATCAGGCACCCCTCGGGCAGAATTTCGCGTCGGCATCGTTAAAACACAATTCGATTGAAGGAAACACAGCGGTTTGTGGGGAGCGAAAAACCGAGCAAACTCAACATGAACTTCAAGTCAAAAAGCTCCGTAGGCTCCCCCGGTCTCTATTATTGTAACGGATCGAGCAAGCTTTACCCAGGTTTAGAAACCAGGTACCGCCTGTTTATCCTACACATCTTCTGCCATATCAAAGTCGACTTATAAAGTCACTCGTTAGCTGGGGTTCGTTTAACCCGTAGCTGGAGCGCAGCGGAGGCTAGGTGGACTGGAGAAAGTCTCCAATCCCCGAATACGCTCTCAAAGAGATGTGTAGGATAAACAGGGAACCGCCCCGGAACCCACACAGATTCTATCCAAAAACGACAATCTCAAGGGGGGAATTCTGTTTTGGGAAGAAGCGGTAGACGAATATGATGAAATGCCCGATCGCAACTGGACCATGAAATCGTGCGTATTCTGGAGATGTACTATGGCAAGATTGGTGGCGATCGTCTTTGTGTTCGCAATCTACTTTTTGTTCTCAAGCAATGCGGGCACCCCGCAAGCTGCGGCTGCGGAACCGAAACTCGACATCCAACGCAATCTGGTGTTTCATGAAGTCGAGGTAGAAAAACTTCAGGCCGATCTCTATCGAATTGCCGATGACGAGTTGCGGCCTGTGGTTGTGCTGATTCATGGGGGCGGTTGGGCAACAGGCGACAAATGGAACATGGCTGACCATGCTCGTGAATTGGCTCGAGCTGGTTTCGTCGTTTTCAATATCAACTATCGGCTGGCCCCCAAACATCTCTTTCCTGCCCAAGTGGATGATTGTCGAGTTGCCCTCAAATGGATTGTTGAAAAGTCAACGCAATATCACATCGACACCAATCGCATTGGCGTATATGGCTATTCGGCAGGCGCTCATCTGGCGGCCTTAATCGCCTGCAATCCCGCACAAGATCAGCCTAAGATCAAAGCTGTTGTGGCGGGTGGAGCACCGTGTGATTTCAGCGAGTTGGGTTTGAAGAATCGAACTCTCGCTTACTGGCTCGGTGGTTCACGCGCGGAGAAGCCTGAGGTTTACAAAGCCGCTTCACCACGTCTGTTCGCATCACCCGAAGATCCACCCTTTTTCTTTTTTCACGGTGATGAAGATGGGCTCGTCCCTCTCGATAACAGTCGATGCTTGCACGATGAATTGCAGAAATGTGGTATCACATCAGAGTTCATGCAAGTGAATGGACAAGGACACTTGATGACCTTCTTGAATCGCGAGGCCCGCACCAAAGCGGTCGAGTTTCTCAAGAAACATCTTTAACGTTACCAACCTAGGATCTTACAGCATGTTGCCGCGCGAAGAATATGTAGAGCAAGCGTACTTTTTTCGCACGCTGTTGGAACGCTTAAATCGAGAAATTACGCTGCAAGATTTGCTCGATCAAACTCGTCATGAGTTGTTGGCGACGGCCAAACTCCCCATGGCCATCGAGATGCTCTCAGCGGAGTTGAAGCATCGAGGCGTGTTGGCCAAAGGTATGGAAATTCTCAAGCATTATTTCTCCCCTTTTCAGATCTACTTAGTCGCAGAAGCGGAACGCGACTCAGGACGGTTTGATTTCAAGACGGCACTCAAAATTCTGCAATTCGAAGCCGAGCATCGCGCGAATTCACAATCGCGACAAGGATATTTTTTCTATCAATTTGAAACCATTTGTCGCAATCGACTCAGCTACGATCGCGGCCTCAAAGCGATGAGTGAAGATAATGCCTACGATAAAGATTGGGCCGACTGGATTTTAGTGGTGCGTCGCCAAATCGGTTTAGTGGAGTTGGCTGATTTGATTTATGTTCGCAGCGAAGAATATGAATCGCGCCGGCAACGGCAAATGGGTAGCGATGCGGGACCACCCGAAGCTCCCATATTATTCGGTGCCAAAGAAGGGAAGATCGCTGTAGCCAATCGTCGGAAAGATCCTCTCTTTTTATTTGCTGCGATGCAACGTCACCTCGGCTATCCCATTGTGCCAAGAATCGAAGCTCGCGATCCTCTGCCAGAACTTGTCCCTCAATTGATGCGCCGTGTCGAACGTCTTGAGACGCGACTGAAGTTAATGGAAGAAGAACAAAGACAAGGCATCGATATCACCAAATTCTATTCGGCCAATCAACGGAAGTTTGAATTCCCCGACGACGACGTCAATTCATAGTCGTTACGTTGGGTTTGTTGTATAGGTTTAGTTGCCTATGACTTTCGAATAAACCGAGCGAGCTATTGCTGGATCTTCTGTTCCCGCTATGATCGCGCGGCCATCGGAGAAGAGTGTGATATGAAATGCGTCGACTTGCACTCGCAGTAGAAACGCATTCACTTGAACATTGCCATGTACTGCCAATCGTTCGCTCATCTCTTTCAAGTTGATCCGTTGTGTCGCGGGAGCTTGCACTTGCACGGCGTTCTTGCCGCATAAGATGGAAGTCGCAGCGCTCCGTCTCCCTTCCAAAAATTCTAAATCGCGTTTTTGACAGGCGGGGCATTGTCCATCGGCGTATAACGCACCAAGCGAAATTGAGCGATGTGTTCCCTGCCACATATCGAACACTTGCAGCTTACCCAAGGTTTCATTGGTCGTATGCGTCAGCAGCTTGATGGCTTCGAGGGCTTGGCACGAGGCAATCATCGAAACCGCTGGTCCTAAGACGCCTACTGTATCGCATGTCCCCACGCTATCTGCAGGTGGTAATTCAGGGAGTAAGCAGCGGAAACAGGCTGTTTTGCCTGGCCATAACGGAAGCACTTGTCCCTGTGCGCCGATACAACCAGCGTGCACCCAGGGCTTGGCGTGAGCTATCGCAAAGTCGTTGACAAGATAGCGAGTTTCAAAATTGTCGGTCCCATCCAAAATCACATCAACATCGCCCAGCAGTTGGTGAACATTTCGGAAGGTGATATCTTCGACGGCAACTTCGAGGGCGATGCGAGAATCGATCGCTCGCAACTTTTCGCTGGCTGCGACCGCTTTAGGGAGTCGCTGTTCGGCATCCGCTTCGGTGAATAAGGTCTGCCTGGGTAGATTATCCCATTCGACCCAATCGCGATCGATCAAACGAATTCGCCCAACACCGGCCCGGATCAGTCGTTCTGCCAGCACGGACCCTAAGGCACCGCAGCCACAAATGGCGACCGAAGACTGGGCCAATCGCTCTTGGCCGGCTGTCCCCAGCGGCGCGAATTGCGTCTGGCGTCGATAGCGGTTGCTAGCATTGCTTCCGAAGTCAGGTACCGACAAAGGTTGGGATCTCGTAGATAAATCCATGAAACGCAGGTTTCCGAGACAGTGTACCCTAATCCCCTCCTCTGCCAATTGCTAGCACGCACAAATGCTAGCAGACAACGATTTGTGGCGAGTTGGGGTGGGCGACTGATGTTGCCATGGAGGGGCTGAAGTTCTAAACTTCGCCGACCTATCTCTGGAGTGCCGCGCGAATTCGGTTCACTTTGGGAAAGGTGAATCAAAGACGACAAAAGACCCTCAACAACGTTTGCGCGATTCTTCGCGTTGCATTGTTCGGGATAAAGTTCATAGAAGATCATTGCCGGGATTGAAAGTCAGCGGGGAGGCTGAGCATGTCGGTATCCATTATTGTTCCCATCTATAACGAAGTAGAGAACATTCCACGATTGTACGAGCGGTTGCTTCCGATTATGGACCAGCTCAACACGGAAGTGGAAGTTGTTTTGGTGAACGATGGTTCGCGCGATGGGAGTCGCGAAGCGTTGGAGCAATTAGCCAAAGAAGATCCGCGCATGGTCGTGGTTGAGTTCCGACGTAACTATGGTCAAACTGCGGCGATGCAAGCAGGCTTGGAATATGCTCGCGGCGATTATTTGGTCACCTTAGATGGTGATTTGCAAAATGATCCGAGCGATATTCCGATGATGTTAGCCAAGTTGGATGAAGGTTACGATTTGGTGCATGGTTGGCGCAAAAATCGCAAAGACCAATTGCTCAGTCGCAAGGTACCATCATGGATGGCGAATTGGTTGATTTCCAAAGTAACCCGCTTTCCTATTCATGATTTAGGTTGCACGCTCAAGGCGATGCGACGCGAAGTGGCAGACGAATTAGAATTGTACGGCGAGATGCATCGGTTCATTCCGATTTTGGCACATTGGCGCGGAGCGCGATGTGTGGAGGTTGTGACGACTCATCATCCTCGTCTATTTGGAAAAACCAAATACGGTTTGTCTCGCACCATTCGCGTGGTGTTAGATTTGATCACCGTGAAATACATGCTGGATTATTACAGCAGTCCCATGAAGCTCTTCGGTCGAATCGCGTTTGGATTTATGGCGGCCGGTACTGCCGCTATCGCGGGTACGGTGCTAGCCAAGTTGATGGCGGGTGTGGATATGACCGGTAATCCACTGCTCTTGCTCGGCGTCATGCTGTGCATTGTGGCGGTGCAAATGCTGAGTGTTGGGTTGTTGGGAGAGGCGACCACGCGACTATACTATAGCCGTGATAGCCGTCGTCCTTTCACGGTAAGGCGAGTGCTCAACGGATTTGAGCGCACTGTGCGGCACAACGCAGATATGGATGAAGAAGATTCGGACCGTTTTCCAGCTGTTATCGAGCGAAGGCGGGCCGCTTAACCCAACTTTGGCCCCATGTATTTATCCAGTGCACCGATAGAAAATTTGAAACGTCGAGCCGAACTGTTGAGAGCGGCTCGACGTTTTTTTGATGACCGTGGTTTTGTGGAAGTGCAAACGCCCGTTCTCTCCCGCGACACGGTGATTGATCGGCATCTTGAGCCATGGATTGTGGAACGTAGCGAACTTATGCATTGGGGTTTTGGCGAACCGCGTGCCTATTTGCAAACCTCACCTGAATTCGCTATGAAGCGGTTGTTGGCAAGTGGCCTGACTGAGATTTATCAGATCGGGCCTGTCTTTCGCGGTGGTGAACGTGGTCCTCTGCATAACCCCGAGTTCACGATGCTCGAATGGTATCGCGTCGGCGAAGATTACTCGGGTGGCATGCAATTTCTGATCGATCTCGTGACGACATTGTTACCTGATGCTGCGAGCTCAATCGCAAAACCGTCTGCAATCTATACTTACCAAGAAGCTTTCGGCGAACATGTGGGGCTCGATATCTTGGACGCGACCCTGCAACAGTTAGCTGAGCTGGCTTGCGATCGTAAGTTGGTCAGCGGCATGGACTGGAGCGATGACTGGGACGATTGGTGCAATCTATTGTTTACCGAATTGGTGCAATCGCGATTAGGAATGAATGCGCCTAGCATTGTGTGTGATTTTCCTGCGAGTCAGTCGGCGCTCGCGCAGATTTCGAAACGCGACTCGCGCGTGGCCGAACGCTTTGAGATTTTCTATCGTGGGGTCGAGTTAGCCAACGGCTATCATGAGTTATTAGATTCGGCTGAGCTTCGACGTCGCAATCGCGAGATCAATCAGCAGCGACTGCGCGATGGCAAGATCATGTTGCCCGAAGAAAGTCGGTTGTTGGAGGCGATGGATTCTGGAATGCCATCGTCTGTAGGCTGTGCCCTCGGCTTTGATCGCTTGGTGATGTTAGCTTGCCAAGTGACTTCTTTAGACGGCGTTCTCCCTTTCCCTATAGAGAGAGCTTGATTTAGTTTTCAGTGGTTCAGTTTTCAGTGGTTCAGTTTCAAAAAAGGAGACTGCCTCACTGAATCACTGAAAACTGAAAACTGAAAACTGAACCACTATCACTTGACCTAAGGTGTCCACGAGCTGCCGTATTATATCTCTGTCGGGACTGGGAAGCTCAGCAGCGATTCAAACTGTGTGATCTTGAACAGTTACTGTCATTTTAGACAGAAGTACAAAATGTCACTTTTTCGGTGTTGACAATACTGTTGAAGTGTATACACTTTCTCGGAATGAGACGCAAAAGCTGTCTCAGAATGAGAAAAAGTCTCGAATTGAGACGGAAAAGTGGTGGATAAGCGGGCAATAGTCTGTGGGAGCAAAGAAGACCTGTACTGGTGTGTGCTCATGCAGGACTGTTTAGGAAAGGTTTGAGGTTGGGTGTCGGTTGGATCGCGATGAAACTTTAGGGTTTTAGCCGATTCTGGTGACAATAGCTCGAATTGGTACGGAAGTTGCGTCAAGGACGAGAGCTATGAAGCCAAACTTCAATGTTGAAAGTGACCTAGAGGGTTCGTGACCGCTCGAGAGTCGCGCGAATCGGTTGGGATTGGCCAGTCGGTTGAAATGAGATTGAGTTGTTACAAAAGTTTTTGAAAGTTTGTTCTTCAAGGAGGTAGCTGGGATGCTAGTACTAAGTCGCAAAGAAGGCGAAAAGTTGGTTGTTGGTGAGAACATCACGATTGTTGTTTCGAAGATTTCGGGCAATCGAGTGACGATTGGAATCGAAGCTCCTCGCGACGTCAAAGTCGTACGTGGCGAACTTGAGCGCGATCAAAATCCAGTTGCCGAACGTGATTTGCAGCCAAGCGAAAACCAAGTCTTTCACCTACGTTTGAAAATCGATAACGAAATGGTCGCGTTGCAAAAAGACGTCGGCTAATCATTTCGAAATAAAGGTATAGTCCGGTCACAGGTCGATTCCCGACCGTGACCGGGTTAACTACTACGTTGTTCAATGCTTTGTTTGATGACGAGCAATTGGAATTGAACAGGCAACTCGTGAAACCGCAGAGCTTATTGTGGTTGGATTTCATCGGCGCCTGTGCAACGGCATTTGTCACCGGTCTTGTGTTAACTACGTTGGTGACAACAGGGCTCCCTTGTTCGATTTTGATGGCGCTTAGTTTAGTGGCCATCTGTTATGCTGGTTTTGATGGGTGCGCCCTTCGATTTTGGCCGACTTCTAAATGGCCGCTCCTGGTCATTGGCGTGCTCAATCTTGCCTATTGCCTAGCGGCTACTAGCGTGTGCTTATTGTACCGCGAGTCCCTGACCCATCTTGGTGCAGCTTATTTCTTTCTGGAAGCTTGCATCGTCGTGCCGCTAGCTTTCGTTGAGATACGGGCGTCCAAGGGAATATAGTGGATGTCTTTGTGGTCGAACTGCTTGCAGTGATCGTATTCGAACGCCTGCAACTCACCATTGGAATATGAAGCCAAGTATCGCATAAAGCACAAGTAGTCCCCAGATAACACCTACCCCAATGGCCAGCTTTTTACCGTTGAGTTCAGTATTCTTCATTCGCTCATAGGCATTGAGTTTCCCGTCCCACTGCAAGGCTTTAAGAAAAGTTAAGATACCAACTGTGAGAAAAGCGATATGTCCAACCATCATCCCTACCCCAGCTGGCCCTTTCCCCTTTGCGCCTTCCTCGTAAGTAGCATGGACGATATTTGTAGTCGGTATATCTCGGTTAGGTGAAAGGCTTACGCCCAGGAAGAGTAACAGTAGGCCTATGCTCGAGAGTAGTATCTCAGCGACTCCCAGCGTATACAGTCCCAAAATTTGCCACCGAGGTCTTTCGGGGTTCTCTTCTTGCCATTTTTTCCATCGGTTTGCCAGGTCCTGTTGATCGGACATCGGTGGATGCTCCGTGGCGTACTGCACGGTGTCGGGCTGCTGGGGGCCGTACACGCCGTAATTTACGTGAGGAACAAAAGGCGTAAATTCCATATCGGTGTCGTCGATTGCTAAAGTTGCAAGCTCAATTTCCTCCACGATTTCAGCGGCATAGACTTCTTCAGTGGCTGGTACTGTGATCTTGGCTTTGCACCCCGAGCAGTTACCCATTCGTCCAGCATATTCAGATTTTACTCTTAGCTTCTTACCACATTTCGGGCATTGGAACTCGATCATGGACTCACTCCAACGCCGTAGTTGCGAGTCGGTAGGATACTGTCGCTACAAAATTGCATGTTTCTGTCCGTCATGTTGGATTGTTTTCTTGGGGCCGCCTTACCGCGTTTCGTAAGAGGAGCGATCAAAAGATGCTGAGCTTCATTGAGTTGGTTTATTGCCCGCGCATCATTTTGGTGTCTGAAGTTGTAGCGGTCACGGTAAGATCTTTATGTTCTTAAGTGACTCTATCGCCTGTAACTTGCTCGCAGTGCGGTCGCGTTTGCTTCTCCTTTCATAAGGAGCAGAAATGGACTGCAAGCCCGCAAATTGCGGCAGATAGGGGAGGATGGTGTCGATGTCCATGTTTCGCAGTTCAATATTCGTAACGCAATACTCATGTTGCTGGCGGTTCCAGCGGACATGGGCCAGGATGTAGGGGTTCAAAGTGCATTCGCTCTCGTTTGCAAGAACCGGGATTCCCGCATCTCTCATCGCGGATATCGTCTGGCGGTCTTGGGCAGAAGCCTCTTCCATGGTTCCTTTGGTAAATCCACCGGTTGACAAAAAAGCGAGTCCGAACGTTAAGGCGACGGTGAAGATCAAAATGCAAACCGCCATTCTTCGCAAGGTACGTCCTGGTGTGTCGTGGAGTTGATCGAAATTATCGTGAAAAGCTTGATCCGACATGCACGGCCAGCGCACAATTAAGTTATTGCCCACAAAGGACTTGCTCAAGTATGTCCGTATTGTAGGCAGCCATTTCCATTCGTCCCACAATACTTTCGCCCTTTTTCTGACCTCGTTTCAGCATCGA
>JAFLCP010000105.1 GCA_017303505.1 Planctomycetota bacterium
TCTCATCGCAAAAAACGTCGAGCTGCGTTCAAGGCTTTGGGAATAAATATCCACACTACAAAGTCAATATACGACACAAAAAAACGACGCTCGAAGCCGCGGAAGTTGGCGCTGTCCAACTAGGCGTTCTTCCGTTGGGTCCGCCAGCGCGTTGGCCCTAATGCCCATTCCATCAGAGTAGAGCAGGATGGCCATTGGATCGTTTAACCCGTATGCCGAAGGCTAGGCCTACTTCCGTTGGATCCACCAGCGCGTTGGACCGATGCCCATTCCATCAGAGTAGAGCAGGATGGCCATTGGATCGTTTAGCCCGTTGCCGAAGGCTAGGCGTACTTCCGTTTGGTCCACCAGCGCGTTGGACCAATGCCCATTCCATCAGGGCATTACGTTCCCGCGTCTGCCAAGCTACCTCTCCCCTACGCGGAGCAATAACGTCCGTTTGCAATATGTTCAGCGGGCATACAATGGCCTGATCTAATGAAGTGGCACATTGAAATCGAATCGAAACCCCGTAAGTTTGTGCTGCTCAATGAGCTCTCTCAAATCTTGGCGTACGAAGATATGAACTGGATCTTCAGGTATACGAAAAATCGGGTAATTAGAAGCTATGTCTCGTTTCAGGTGAAATGGATATTGAAGTCCATACGTTCCGTTGTCGCGTGGCGTCCAATCATCAAAGTCAACCTTTGAGTGCTGGCGATCTAGCGCACTGACGGAATGCAATATCTGCCCAATGAACGTATCGTGGTTTTGAAACATCGATGAACCATACGAAACCGGCAGAAACTGCATTGATTCTGGAAACTTCGCTTCTATAATCGCTCGGAATTTTTGTGAGAACAATGGAAATCCATTGAGCGACAGCATGTAGTCGCGCGAGCGATCGGGCCCTTCGGGGCATTCACCGATCATAGGTTTCCAGTTAAACAACCAATTGCCATTGCAATAGTGTTCGGCAGC
Organism: Planctomycetota bacterium; assembly: GCA_017303505.1. Lineage (GTDB taxonomy): Bacteria > Planctomycetota > Planctomycetia > Pirellulales > Pirellulaceae > JAFLCP01. The sequence goes on from JAFLCP010000105.1 coordinate 961, forward strand.
CCACTCACTCGTTGGATGAAATTTAATAAACCACGGGTACCGTTTCTCATCGGTTGGAAAATCGGGGACCAGCATAGCAATCAGACTCATATACTTAACCCTTCCAACACAGCATGCGCCCCTTAGCCAACGATATCTTAACCATGCTCACCGCGTTGGCCCCAATGCCCATCCCACCAGAGTTGAGCCCTCCTACAAATCCGCCTCCCGACCTGCTCGGGAGGTTCCCGCGCCTGACAAGCTACCCCCGCACCCGCAAAGTTTTCCCCATTTTTCGGACCACGAGCTTCGATATCAAAAGCACATGATCTTGGCTCAAGAAAAGTTGCCATTTGTGGCCACATTGCTCATCGAACATTTCCGCGACTTTCGCGTATTTCGTGGTTCCACTTCCACCGCAAGACCAGCGGGGCGCTCTACTTCGCAGAGTTCATGGTCGGATCAGTGTGTCCGAGAGGCGGGAGCCTCGAATGCAGTGCGTTACGATCGTTTAGCTCGTTGCCGAAGGCTAGGCGTACTTCCGTTGGTTCCGCCAGCGCGTTGGACCAATGCCCATTCCATCAAAGTTGAGCCCTCATACAAATCCGCCTCCCGACCTGCTAGGGAGGTTCGCAAACAGTTTCAATTGAGGGAATTATTCGACGGCGAAAGCGGCCGATCAATGTTAAAATTGATCTCAATTCGGCAATTGGATTGAGGAATTGCAAGATTGACGCATGTGATCTGATTTGCAATAAAAAGAACGCCAAGAACCGAAGGTCGGCTCTTGGCGTTCTACGCAGAGTGCGAATTCAGGTTAACCGCAACGCCGCTTATTTTCCTGGTTCTGATATCCGCTCGGAACGACCGTAATCAAGCTCGTTTCAAATGCACGTCTGCTTGTCGACCATCCTGAAACGTAAGTTTCAGATTCAGGTCATTGAGACGGCCTTTTTGTTTACTAACAGTGAAAGTTCCAGTGGGGTACTTACTTGCAAAGCAAGTCATCTCACCTTCAAACAATAACAGGGCGTCTTTTCCTGCAGGAACTTCATCCGTGTGTTCACTTTGACAGGAGGTCACTTTCAGCAAAAGATCGTCGCCCATGTAACACAAGCGGCAGCCGTCGGATATGGAGGCTGGGATATCCAAAACGACGTTTCCACCAGTGTTGCACCAACGCGAATCCAGATCCATGTTGTCGTCTTCCTTCTGGATTGTCTCAAGCTTCTTAGCCAAGTAGTTGAGCAAATACGTTACAACAAACACAATGATCGCCCCAACAGCGATCCAGCACCCCCGAGGAAACCAGTGTTCATGTGGCATAAGTTCTGGGGGTTCAGCCGGGTGATTTCCTGCGCTGCTGTAAAGATTCTGCTGCATCAGGATTACCAATGCTGCAAAAAAAACTAAGGCATAGAGAGAACGATAACTCCTCATTTGTCTTTCCTTGATACTAGTTTTTTGGGTTTTTTGAAAATGTCTGGATCTGCAGCTCCAACACATCGAAACTATATTCAAGAAAAAAAGTAATGTCTGTTTGCAGTTCGTAACCTCAGACTGTGTACCAAACGTAACCCACTCAGCATTGCTAGATACGGCAGTATGTCCTATTCATTCGGCAGGCTCTCAGGTTTAGGGCGGAAATTAGTTTACTGCACCGCTGCCGATGTCGCTGACAGTTACATGGACGGCTGTTCAAGCATGGAGGCCATCGCAACAGTTAGCCATGGCGAGAACGATGGTCTGTGGTGAGTTTCCTCGTAGGATCGAATAGATATAGCCCGGAGCTCGAATCGTGAGGAGACAAAAGGCAAGTGTGCTGCCGTCTATTTCAATAAGCTCTTACGGTGCACCTCGAAGTTGTTGTGTTACTACCTTGGCTATCCGCTAGATTTGTCAAGGCGTTGCCAATTCGATTCATCAACCGCATCTTGTTTTTAGGCCGCGAAATGCCGATGCTTTAGGGTGCAAAGGCATGAATGACGGGCTATACTGTTTACGCTCGATGCTTGAGCGACAACCCCAAAAACGCTACGAGCACAGTGCGGTTTCAGAGACTAGAGTGTTCCGATCCAGCTATCTTGCGGTTGTATACTGAGCTTGCTTTGGGGCAAAAGATGTTGAAGCAGAATTGTTGGGCCCAAGAGTTGCATGCCAGCGAATGGTCCACGCGTTTACCTTTAGGAAGTATTTTTACTGACGCCCACTTTCAATCTCACGCGGTGAAAAGAAATTGGCCCCTGGAGTTTATCCAAGATGACCGAAAGAAAGTTGGTAGGAAAACTCATTCGTCACCTTCGGGATGTTAGAGGGTGGACGCAAGAAAATCTCGCATCGCGAATATCTTGTCAACGTGAGATGATTTCGCTACTTGAAAGTGGCAAGAAAGGTTCTTCTGAGCTACAAGTTCAAGCAATTGCTCAACTACTCTCTTCATCAGATGTAAAGAAGACGGCGAGACAATTCTGTCTTTCCGAAGATTCCGATGAGTTTCTCAAGATAATCACCGAAGTTTGCTCTAGATCGAACGTACCTAAATCACTTTTGGATGCGGTGGAGATTCTTCAGAGTGAAATGAAGGATTCCAATTCTGTAGCGTCCGTCATTCCAGAAAAGCCGCTGACGTCGTCGCAATCTAAATTGCCGTTGAAATCGTACTCTGGTTCGCTGTTGAAAGGCGAGCACTCGGTACCCCTCCTCGGCCAGATAATTGGTGATCCCGTTTCAGGATATCAAAGGTTACAAAGAGATAAAGGACTACTCGCAAATGCTGGTGTTCTTTATTCGCTTTCCACAGATCGCGGATACTTGCAACAGGCGGAAGACGCAATCGACTACATTTCAAATTTTCTTCCAGACGAAGAGTATTTCACTCAATGGCACGATGCGGCCGACCTGCAGGAACTTGCAGAACTGGGGTGGGCAATTATTGACGTTAACGGAATTGTTAACTGCAAGGCGGCCGTGTTTTTACAGAGGGCAGGTCGACTATTCAGAGAAGTTGCGAACCCAGCATTTGCGACGAACTACCTTTCAGCAGCCCAAAAAATGGCGAAAGACCTTGGCGAAGCCAACATTGAACTAGCATGTATGGTGGACCTAGGTCGACTTGCGCTGGAGCGATGGGACTTTGGGGAGGCTGAGAGAAAACTGAAAGTAGTGGTTGACCGTCGCGAAAGTGATGTAAGTTCGCATCCCCTTATTTTGGCACAAGGACATTCACTTTACTCTCTGGCGTTGTCCGGGGAAGAGAAGCTAGAATCTGCCAAAGCCCATGCGGAAAAAGCGTTCGAACTATCACACCCACTTAATGGTGATTGGGGATTGCATGAATATGCTTGGAGTTGCCTAAACTACTCGCATGTCATTAGCAAGTTGGAGGGCTCAATCAAGGCATATCCATATTATGAATCAGCCCGAAACGCAATGAAAAAAGAACTAAAACATGAACGCGATCACCCTTTACTGGCTTTGTTCGATCAGAAAGAAGCTGACATTCTAGCGGGGCTATCGAAGAAAACTGAGGCAGTAAAAACGGCCGAAAAGGCAATACTTTCTTGGCAATCAAGCTACGGTGAGCTTCACCCCAGATTAGTAGACCTAGTCATAACTTACGCAAAGACAGCTAATGGGTACGTCGAAACCAAACAGCTTATGACTGTCCTCGAGAAGGCAGACTACATTTGTCATCAATCGGTTGGTTTAGCGGAAACTAGACAACATCGCAAGGTTAAGCAATTGCTTCAATCAGTAAAGGTTTGATAATATATTTCCCATCCTACAAGAATCTGTAACTCGGGAGCGGACTTTGAACACGGAACAACCCTTCGCCTTCATAATTCCATTCTATGGGGACTCTAAGAATAGCGTAAGTTTTCTTGCTTGGACGATAGAGGGGATTCTGGCTCAGACAGATCAGAATTGGATCGCAATAGTAGTCGATGATTGTTCGACATCGAGTGATGCGAAGGAGTTTCTTGAAAGCCTAAGGAGCCAAGATCAAGACGGCCGAATTGTTGTTATTGGCAACAGATCAAATAAGGGGCCAGGATTTTGTCGAAATGTCGGAGTTGCTTGTGCTGTCGAAAAAGGATCGCCCGTAGTTCTTTTTAATGACTCAGATGATATTTCTCATCCAAGAAGGCTGGAACAAACCCGGGAGATATTTCATCAACAGCCGGACACTGGTTTGGTTTACTCCCACGTCATTGTTATCGACGAGAACAACGTTCACTGCGCAGACAGAAAGTACTCGGGGTCTATGGAGGAAATACTTGCTGCCTCGACGGTAAATCCGCCTGAGGGCAGGGATTGTTGGATTAAGATCGGCACCATGACCGGCTATGTGAACTTGACGTCAACCACATCGGTTCGGACCGAGTTCATTCTCAAGCATCCTTTTCCGCATGAATACGTCTCCGAGGATTCCAATACATGGTATAGGCTGTCGGGCGACGGAGTGTTTTTCACTTACACACCGCATATCCCAACGAGATATAGAATAACCAGTGACAGCATGGAATCACATAGTCGTCGACGATTTGCTAATCAATTCTACGATGATAAAGCGCGAGTGGACATAGACGGCTTTCAGCAAGCAATTCGGTTATCATTAGCGAGGGGAAGTATTACTCCAGAAGCTGCCGTTGATATTTTCAGGATGTTCCTGACGAGACTAAGCAAGACCATAGAAAGTGAGGCGAAGTATGAGCTATCGTCCTCCTTGCTCGGTTTAGTACCAAAATTGTCGACTCTTGTAGATACTCTCTCGGAAGTTGTTTACGCCCGGTAGAGCAAAGGCTATGAGTTGAAGAAATCGCTTTTTTCCGACCAAGGTTGGGAGAACATACAGATGTTCTCAATTACATCAATTTGACTACATTTTGAAGGCCGAAAGTCACCGCGGTTGGGTATGTCCACCTGGCTAGCTCCGGAACAATGGTGGCTGTCTACGTGATTTAAAAGCTAGGTCTTGTAGCTTGTCTAAGAAACGATGATTTTGTTGCTTACCCTCGCGCTGCTTCTATAGCTTGCTGGAATCGTACCAGTCTACATCGCATGCGGACTTCATAATCGATTGACTGTGCCAACATTCCGTATCATTCCAGCGAAAAACATAAGTCGGCTCACCGAATCGATTCGGCTCTGCTTGAGTACATTGCCGCAACCAACTTCCCAAACTCTGCTGATCAAAATCCGCCCTTCTGGTCAGTACAAATCCTCCTGTACGCACAAAGGCATCGTAACGAATTGCCAATGACGCCCAAAATCTGCCACCGCTGGGTTTAATGAGACGCTCGCCGGTGTAGGTGCTGTAGACATGACTGGTGTAGCAGAGTTCGTAGTCTTTAAGGACTTGAGCGTGGTAGAGGAGATGGTTCGGGAGATAGATGTCGTCGTCATCCCAGAGGGCAAGGGCATCGAGGGGGCCAAACTCTTGCGCGAGCTCGAGCATACGGTTGTATTTTTCGACGATGCCGGGTTCGCGAGTGGTGGTCGAAATCAAAGCCCAGTTGTCGCGACGTTGTTCGGGGAAGACACCGAGGTCGTCGTAAATCAGTAGGAACGCATCCTGGTGGACCAGCGAATGAAAGCAGGCGAGGGATTCTTCCAGCAGCCGCCAGGGACGGTTGTCGGTTGGACAAAGACAAAGAAATCGCATTATTCATACCCTTTCAGTCCAGCACGACGGATCGCTTCTTCAATCAACGAACGATTCAAATCGAGTGGATTCAAAAGCCAAGCCAGTTTCCAATTCTTGGTATCGAGGGCAGCGGTAGCAGCAATCTGAAGCTTCTCAGCCCAAGACCAGTTGGCGGCGTTGTGATTGACTTGATCCAAGATCCACTTGAAATTGGACTCTTCTCGACAGCCCGCCACTCCCCAGCGATCCACCTGCAGAACAGTCGAATTACACGAGCAATTGGGACGTCTGGTAAACCAAGCTGAACGACGAAAAGTTCTGTAGGTTCTTTCAAACTCGGAATCTGAGAATTACTTGCGTCTCGTTTAGGCGAGAATACCAGTCACAATCAATTTTGTGTCGCGCAGACGAGACGCAAAAGAAAAGCCCCCCCCTCAAAGTGCCAACAAAACACTTCTTTCAGGCGTAGCACCCTAGTGAACCTGCGAGTTGAAGGGTATGTACAGCTGCCTTGGAATGGACCAGCCGAAATCGAAATGCGTTTAACACACGCTTGACGTTGTGCTGTAGTCCTCATTCCTGCTTCAAGTTGCCTTCGATGGCATCCACCACCTCGGTTAAGGCCTTTTTCGCATCCGCAATGAAGGTATCACAATCAAACGCGTCTGTCTCAACAAACTTGGGTCGTATCAGATCCAAACTCGCTGCGGCCGCTGATGCGATGCTGACTGCATCGGTTTTCGAAAGGTGCCCATGCGATTCAATCGTTTCTGCATTTACGTCGGAGACAAAGCACAAGATGTCCATTCGGCGTTTGGCTCTAAAAAAAGTTGCCCTGGGACACCTAAGTACCTTTTTCGAAAAGTCTGAAAACCCATCTGTTGCGGTGCTTGGTCCCAACGTCGGCAAATAAACCAACACTACGTTTACCTCGTCGACGCCGGGACCATAATTTCCAAGTCTCGTATTGACGAAATCGTTAATGAGCGTGGTTGTCGCGTGCGCGCCGTACACATATCTCGTCTGGTTGCTAAGTAAAAACTTCACTCAATTTACTCTTTCTATGAATGATTAACTTCAATGGAAGGAAGAGTCGAAACGGCTAAGCGAGTGCTTCAATGCAAAATTTTGACCATCCGGGATGGTCGTCAATTTGGTAGAATTCTCTCTCAAGGAAAATCAACATGCAAATGGAATGGTGGTCCAACCGTCACGAGAACTTTCCCGACAACGTGGTCATCGCCTCAGTTGGTTCCAGCGAGTTTTTTTGCGCGCGTTGCGAGGTGAAAGCTGGATTAGCGTAAGTGTGCCAACTTTGATCGAAGGCAAACCCGGCCAGAGCAAGCGGAAGTAATCGTCATAGCTCGTTTCCGCATCGACAAACACTGCGACCGGATCTTTGTGTCTCGAAAAGAAGTGATGCGTCTCTAAGTGGTACTGATCAAGAAAACGCCGAATTTGCGCTTGTTGATCCAAAACGATCGACCGGTCGTGAAGGAGAAGATTGGAAAATTGAGAAGACGAGCTTGATGGTTTGGACATTCCATCAAGTTAAAGAGATATATTACGTTTGGAAGACCGAACTGAGGCTTGAATCATCGGCCGCGTGCGAGAGCGAAGCAGCAGGACTTTTGGAAAGCTGAGATCAGCTATGGATCGATTACGCAAACCGAGCGATACTAGTTTTGTACTCAATGCCTCAACACTCCATTGCACCGTCACCGCTGTGCAATCTCTCTGTCAAGAACGCAACATCTAATCCTTCATTTGTTATGTGCATTGTCGGAATTCACCATCCGGTTTGACCAGATGTAGATCATATCCGTTTTCGTCCAGTGCATTGAATACTTCCAGCCAAGATCCTCCCAAATCGAACAGCAGTCGTGTCCAGATTTCGATGTCATGGGATTCAATGGACATTTCACCGCGCCCCAGGGACACGCCGCAAATCCGTTTTCCGATTGCCGCGCAAATCTCTTCGATACCGTTCGATTTCCAGCGTGTCGTTGCGTCTTCGGCAGCAAATGGGAGTGAGTTGTCATTTGATAGCCACAAATCGTCGAATTTTGACCATGATACTGAGAGCAATGTGTCGTCACTGCAGTAGAAACGAATTGGAAGATCAGTCCAATCTTTCCACGTTCCGGAAAGGAGGCGAATCTCGGCGGTTTCAAAGCGTTCTATCGTCTTTCCAATGAGCGGCGTGCAGGCGTCAGCTATCGCACGGATCTTGTCATCAATCATCGCCGACACTCGTTGCACATAACGGCACCTTTCATCCTGCCCGCGCGATGAAGATTTCCATTTCAAAAGCACCCGATCGCGGGCTTGGGTGCAACGGTTGGTTCGCTCACTTTGTTGCGGTTGATATTATATCGCACCGTAGTACCTCGTTGCGAGCGTTGGATACATAAAGCGTTGCCAACAACTCTTCACTATTCCCGCGAACTTTATTGCCAGGAATGTTAATCGCTACAAAATTCTGCAGATCTACTTCCTCACTCTGAGCAAGCAATGCTTCTCCGCTTCCATTGTCTGACTTAATCTTCACCAAAATCCTGAGTGAACTCTGCGTTGGGCGAGTTTCTACCCCGATAGACTTGAGGTCAATCGTCTGTAAGGTGACTCGAAAAGTATCGCCAACCTCTGAGATTACTCCGGCGGATCTCATATATGCACGGCAGTCGTCACGTGATAGTACACCAACGATCTCCTCACCAACGGGAACATCGTCGATTGTGTGACTCTCTTTCCCAATGCGTAGTTCAATCGCCTGCCCTCGAAACCCTTCAAAAGCACCGCTAGTAAAATGAACCGGTTCATTCTCGAAGAGCTTCGGATAGTCTTGAGCCACAGATAATGGACTGAGAATCGAAGCTATCAACAGCGTCGCAATGAATCGCAGTATTTGCATAGAATCAGCCTACTGGTTGAGCGAACTTGTAATGATTCCGGTCCGTCTTCCGGCGATAACTCCGAAATGCTATTACCTACACCAATGTCCAGGATTATTTCCGCTTTTTCAGCCAGTGTCCAGAAAATAATTGTCGAAAGCGAATTCCGTCAATAAGCAGCTTTTTCGGTCAGATTGTCTTTTCGGCAATTCGGCGAATAGTTGCCCGTACAAGTGCCTTGTTAGCATAGCGTGCAGCTTCCGAAAGCATGCAAAGCGATTTCCATTGAGTTGTCACATTGACCTCCAAGCCATGAGGGAACAAGGAAGAATCCACAGCAATTAGGTGACGCGATTCATCACACGACACTGCCTTCGAACGTGATACGCGTGATTCTTCATGAAGATCAAGATTGGCCAATTCAAGGCGAGAGCGAAAAGGAGGTGAATTGGATTGACTCATGGCGATTAAGAGTGGGGAAAATCGAATATGCACAAAGCAACTGCTTCTATTTAGCTCAGTTTGACCATTTCGCCTTTAACTTATTTCCCAGTCTCATTGCATCACAAACCCCAACTGCATCATCAACCAGCCACCATGATCCGGCACATCCGCCGGCGCGGACGCTCTGAGCGGCTGGAGTTCGCTACGCAGTAATGCGCGACCATCGGGATCGGTGACTTCCCAAGAAGGCCCAGGAAAATTGTTTGGGGGCCCAGACGAGAAGAGCTTGCAGGATCGAGCGTTTCCACCACAGGAGGCCACGATCGGGTTGGAGGAGGGCTTGTTCGCTGCGGAAGGGTCGATCGAGCTTCATACAGACCATCCGCGTGACAATTACACTTCCTTGCTCGATCAGCGTTGCTTTACCGCCACCTGCGAAGAACTCCAGTGGAAAGCCCTTCACCTGGAGCGACCGTCACACAGTAGTCTCCATTGGCTGCTGCTGACTTCTCTTTCGGAGCGTCACACCAAGTCCCGGCCAGTCGCTCGGTGGTTCGCGATCCAATCGCGCGGCGTTGATGTCGAAAGCATGCGAAGCCGAAGGTTGTGCACCTATGACTACTGCTGCTTACTTCGAATGAGCTACGGAAATATAGGAACTTGATTTATGCATCTGATTCCGGTTCGAACGGAGTCGCCCCAAACGGAGTCCAACAGAGCCATGCGAAACAGTCTTCGGTTATTTGATCGATTGCTTTGACCTTTTCGATTTCATCATAGAACCTGTCAATTCCATCCGCCACGGCTTCGGAAACGGTTGAGCCAATACCGCATGTATATTCAATTCCGTCTCCACTCTTTACAAAGACGTTTGGGGTCGCTTGGAAGCCTCCGCTTTCGTTTTCTACAACTCGAAGTGTGAATTTCGCGAACGGCAGATCTCCCGTCCAAACATCATACCAGCCGACAACTTTTTCAATCTTTACTTGCCGACGACGCGTCTTAATCCATCCCGATTCAAGCATTAACGAGCCCCAAGTGAGAATACTCTTTCTAAAGCGTATCAACATCTACATATCGGTTAACTGCATGCAACCGAAACCTGAAGTGGTCCCCATTTTTCGGACCACGAGCTTAGTTAGAAAAAGCTCATGATCTTTGTTCGAGAAAAGTTGCCATTCGTGGACGCGTTGCTCAGCGAACATTTTCGCGGCTTTCGCGTATTTCGTGGTTCCACTTCCACCGCATGACCAGCCGGGCACTCTATGTCGCGGGGTTCATGGCCGGAGCGTTCATGGTCGGATTAGTGTGTCCGCGAGGCGGGAGCCTCGAATGCAGTGCGTTACACGGCAGAGCCATGTAACGAGTACAAAAGCACGGGAGAAGATCACCCGCCAAGCATCGGCGGGGAGAAAGAATGGGCGAAGAGGGACTCGGATTATCTCAAAATACTAAGGGAAAACCACGCCAACTGCCTTCCGTGGGCCAAAACGTGGTCCAAATTTGGCGGGAGTTGCTTAATCTGACAGTCGACAGCATCGGAAAGTCCGACCCTACACCACTCTTACTACTCGCTCGAAAAGTTCTCAAACCACAATCCGATCGTTAAACGCTCACGAACTGCTCCGAATTCACCAACTAAGGCAAGTTCGTTTCATCATGCCTTCCTTGTCTCCATTCGTCACTCGTCGTTCGCTCCGCTCGAAGACTCGCTTCGCCCCGGGCGAACGAGCGACGAATGGCTCCAACTAAGGCAAGATCATCGAAAAAGATTCACGAAAATAGTTGGCTCCTCCTATGCGACATACCAAGTGTCCAATGGGACTTAAAAAGCCATGGCCGTACCTGTCAGTCTATGGCAGCGGGTGTCTTTTGCTCACTCTAAAACCGAATCGTGAGCCTCGCGACATTGCAATAAATGGAGACGTGCACGCAGTTAAACCAACTCGTTTACCTCATTCTCCAGGAAAATCTCGCATGACGAATCTATTCGATCTTGAACCTTCAAATCTATCTCGCAGAAACTCCACTCTTCCCCCAATCCTCGCGGAAATCGTGGCGGCATGGCAAACGCTGCCGAAAGGCCTTCAAACGACCATGCTCCGATTGGTCGAGTTTCATCGGCAACCTGTCACCACCATAAATCAGAAGAGGAAACAAGATGTCCGCTCACAGGATCTTGCAGCCGCCGCAGAACTCTGCGATGTCCATCGCAAACTCCTTCGAGCGCTCAGACATGCGCCACAGGAGTTCAACTTGGACATGGATGAGAATGGCTGGGTTTGTCTTGATCAGATCTACGCTTGGTTCGACTTAACTCTTCCCGAAATGAGAAATGTCGGAATAAAAAGGATTATTGCTGGTCATGGACCTAGGTTCGCTATCAAGGGAAATTACATTCGAGCAACGTACGGACATAGCTGCATTCAGTATTCTCCACAGATAGCCTCGATCCCAAAGGTACCGCTCTTCCATGGAACCACGGGAGACGTCCTACCGTTGATCGACATGTTTGGCTTAACCCCCGGGTACAGAAGATTCGTTCAACTGACCACCGATTTTCGGTACGCTGCCGAGATCGGCAGAAATCGCGGTAGCCAACCTGTTGTTCTTTGTATCGACATCCAAAAGGCGAACCAACTTGGAATCAGATTCTTCGAATCCGGTACTCACGTTTGGTGCTCGACAGCTATACCAGCGAATTGCCTCTCCACTTGGCAAGCTTCCGAGGCCGATCCATTTGATGCGGGACTCGCGTTTGATGACGATTTTGACACCTCAGACCTGAATCAACTTGTTTCTCAAAAACGCAACCATGGGGCCTAATATGAACGAGATCATTTCGCAACTTCAACTTCAAGAGACAAAACTCGCCGAACAACTGGATAAAGCAGAGAATCATTCGAACACCCTGCGATTGCAACTGAATCAGATCAGGGGGGCGCTCAATGCGCTAACGAGCAAGGTCCCAAGTTCACCCTCGTCAACCAAAAAGAAGACCGAAACAACCAAAAAACAGACTCTCGCTCTCGAAGACATCGAAGCCTTGATGAGAAAAACACTTCTTGCCAAAGAACCGCTCGCAAAAGATGTCTTACTGAAGGAAATCGTGGCGGTTTTCGATCAAGCTGGTATCCCTAAACATGGCCTCAGGGCTAAGTACGAAAAAATCTTAGAAGGCCCTAGATTTCAGCAGTCTGCGGATGGGCAAGTTTCATTGAAAAAATGAAGTCGAGAAAAACGGCTCCAATCGAGGGAATCATCAACGAATTCAGCCGAATACATATCGCTAACCTCTCCACATAAAGAACTTCGAATACAGAAAGCGACCTCAGATCGAATTTCTCTTATGCAACGTTTTCTCTCTGAAAGTCATAACTGACTCGTATCTTGTGTTGCCGAGAGCTATCACAAGTCGCTTTTTCTCGTTCGCAAATGGGTAGTTTCAACCACAGATGTTCTCAGCTCAGAACTTGCCACACGATCGCAGGTACTCGCTGAGGACTGGTGGTGCATCCTCTTTATTTCCAACAAAACTACTTCATTTCAGGAGATTGGCCATGGCCAATTTAGTACGGGCTTCTAAGCAACTTTATATGCGTCAACCTGACGAACGATTCAAGTCTTTTGAAGCACTGCGAAACTATTGCAGTGACAAAAAGGAACAGTCGGAAGTCAAGTGGATACCTCCGGCAAACGTTCTTCCAGTGAGTAATTCTGGAGAAATCAAGACGAAACTTCTGGGAGAAGGGATCTATAGCATGAACGACTGGAGCTTTTCTCAACTGTGCAGTATGGCAGACGTAAACAAGGAAACGGTTAATCGACTTTCCGTCGATACGGCAGCCCAGGTCTTGTACGAGACGTTTCCATCCGCAGGCCTCAAGCCTTTTCAGCTGATGATCACTTCAGGGAAACTCAGATCCATTCATGGAGTCTCTTACACGAGGCTTTTCGATGTGGACGTTCTTGACGTCGCTATGGATCTCGCACTGGATTTTTCACCTCCGCCCATCGGAATGAATGGAGCCACAGGGCTCTATGCAGGCGAACAGGACATGTTCGCTTTTCTTATCGACGACAAGTCGTGGGTGGAAATCAATGGCGAGAACTTTGCCCCTGGATTCTTTATCTGGAATAGTGAGGTCGGTCGGAGAACTGTAGGTATTGAAACCTTTTGGTACCAGCGGATCTGCGCCAACCACATCGTTTGGGATGCTCGTGATGTTGCGACCTACAGTCGTAAACATACCTCAAATGTTGCGGTGGCCGTCGATGAAATCCGATCGATGCTTCGAAATCTGATCCAGATGAGAGATGATCGAAAAGATGCGTTCGCTAAATCTATTCGAACGGCGATGTCAACCAAACTCGGTGACGACGCAGAAGAAGCGACAAAAGCTGTCTCTGGTTACGGAATCAGAATGGGTTTCGTAAAACAAGCAATGGACGTGATGAAAGCACAAGGTGAGTTTACTGTCTTTGGAGCCGTGGATGCGCTAACGCGCATGTCCGGAACGATACCGAATGCAGGTGAACGAGCCGAACAAGATCAACGAATCGGACGCCTTCTTTCTCTCGCGTGTTAGTAGGAAGTGATTGACCTATGGACCCCCAACAGACCTGGTACTGCCTCCTGCAATCCGTCGCAGCAAACGAATTGCAGGAGGCGAGGGAGCATGCAATCAACTTACTCAGCTGGATGAGACGGGGAGGCTTTCCTCCCATGATTCATCCCACGCTTGAGCGGGTCGATTTTCAATCCAATGTGTTCTTAGCGCAGATCAACCGATTGGTTGTTGTGGCATTCTGCGGTCGAGTTCAACTCGAAGCAGATCGCTTGGCGAACAAAAACTCGTAGTCTTAACTATATTCAATGGAGTTACGCAATGTCTAATGGTACAAACGGTACGGCGAAGAAGCCGATTCATGAGATTCGATTGGGGCGAATAAAAGCCGCAATCTGGGAGAATACCACTGAGCAGGGCATTCGACACAATGTGTCGATCGTTCGGCTCTTCAAAGATGGTAAGCAATGGAGAGATTCGTCCAACTTTGGCAGAGACGATCTTCCTCTCGTTGAAAAAGTTGCAGATCTGGCTCATAGCTGGATCTTCGAAAACACCAGTACACCCATCGCAGACTAGCTTTGTGACTAGTTTTCCGTAGGGATTTCAAAAAAAGGTTCGATGCACCACCGGACCTTTCCTTTTCTAAATTCGCTTGCGAGACTTCCGCAATTGAGCTAGAAGCCTTTTATGCTAATCAATCTTCTCAGTCGAATCGTATCTCGAGTACGCCAAGCATATTGGAAACAGTGCTGCCTGATCGCAGCCATTCTGGTAACCCTGGGTGGGCCAATCGAAGGATTGACATTTATAGCTGCTATAAGCTTGATCGTTTGCTTGGTATTACTGATCTATTGCAGCTCAACTCTGAAACAAATCTCGTTCGCGGTGCACACTCTTATCAATGCTCCGATTCGACTTGCCAAAAACAGGAGCCTCATGACTTTTCACTCTGAAATTGCAGAGAGTCTCTTACGAACGGATCGAATCCCCGAACCCATCTTTCAGGAGATCTTGCAAAACCGTCTTAATCATCTCCAGGAGCAAATCCGGCAGCTCGCAGACGGTACGGTGGTTTATACCAACACGGAAGCTTGGCGCGCGGTTTATGCTCAGCTACTGCATTCCCCAACCATCCATCACTACAGATCCATTGCCAGAGTACGGGACATAGGCTATTGGTGTCACGTACCTGGAGCGAATAGCTGGAGCACAAACTACCAACTCAATCGCAGTGGTAAGCTCCAAATCGAACGTATCTTCATTTTGTCCAACAGCGTTCTTGCAGATTCCCGCTCTGCAGAACCAGGACGGTTCTGGAGCATCCTACAAAGTCATGAGGAAAGCGGAATCGACTGTTACGTCGTCGAGGAGCTGTCACTACCTGTAGATTCTGATTTGATGTGCGATATTGGTATCTACGGTAGCCACGTATGTGGTGAAGAAGTTATTGACAGTAAAAAAGGTACCACCAACTTTTATTTGTACTTTGATCTTAAAAAAGTCACTGAGTTTGAAGAACGCTGGAAGCTACTAAAAGCTTATTCCGTTCGACTCAGCGATTTTACCATTCCCTGATCTTGACGAAGAGTTTATCGCTTCAACAATTGAAGCATGAACACCAACCGCATTTATCTTGACGATGCCCGCATTGGGCGAATGAAACCTACAGCTCGCCTGCTGCACAATCTCTTTCTCGATTGTGCATCTGCGTTTCCAAGTTCACAAGAACTGCTTTCGATCATTACCGGTGATCAAGAGCACGCTCTGTTAAAGCGACACGGATGGTCCGGCATCAATCAATTGAGAACTCTCGCAGGGGAGCAACTTGCCAAGGTACCGGGTGAGCGAATCTGTATCGCATCCAGAACAAGATCGCTCATGTTCCTCGCAACCCAAATGATGCGACAATGGGTAGGGCATTGCCTACTCCTAGACAACGGCTGGCCTCTGTTTCACCAAGACCTCACTGATGTGCTAGCAAGAAATCGTCGACGAACATCGATGATTAACGTTCGAGATCGATTGTGGAATGAGAACTGGACTTCGCGGCAGTTATGCGATTACATTTGCGCTGAGAGCAAGCGGTTGCGGTGCGATGGGGCTTTGATCACAGCGATGGATTCTCTGGGGACGAAAATCCCAGTCTTGGACCTATGCAGGCAACTGCGGGCCGAGACCAGTGTTGAGTTCATCGTCGTTGATGCAACGCAGAGTTTAGGACAATACGATTGCAGTGATCAATTCTCTGAAGCAGACTTGGTAATCAGTAGCACGCACAAATGGGTAGGGAGCTATCTACCGTTTGCAATTGCATGTGCCTCGAATTCAATAACGAGTAGAAAAGTAATGGAGTTTATATCCTTGGCAGCTAGGAGACTGAACGGATTCGATCATCTTACGCATTTCGACGAATGCCTCAAGCTTGGTTGCGACACCGAAGCTCCCGAAACGGTGAATCTTTCTTGCTTGTTCACGGCTTGTGGGGCATTGCTAGACCATCGATCACCACGGGGCAGCATCGTTCTAAAAAATCGAACGCTAGTCGAGCATTGCGTTCGATCGAGTCGCTGGAAGACAATCGGGCCGTCGTACAGCTTTCAAGAGAGAATCATGGTAATCAAGCCAGACGGAATTGATCGCGTAAGTGCGTCCACGTCGAATCGACTTAGAAGTCTCATGGAAAGCCTAGGAATTGTGATTACAACCTATGACGGTGGAATAATGCGTTTAGCTCTGCCGTGTGAACTATTGAGCGATGCACAACTATCGACGCTTCAGCTCGCTCTCACAACTGCAAACGATTGGCTCACTATGGAAGGTAACTCAAAGCACGAAGTTCGGACTCTTCAACTGAGTAGCTGATTGATAAATTCGATGCGTCTCGAAAACCGCTTCAAATTGCCTGAAATTGTTATTGGGTATGTTTTTAGGCGACTGCTTGTCTTTCTCTGGGATGCATGATAAAGGACGTTATCAAGCATTCTTCAATTGCTTGAAAGGGAGAATTTCTGATTATGGAGGTGTAAAATGTCGTTTTGTACTGAGATCCGTTTTTTAGGTATCGCGCTCCGATTTGAGTCGTTGGTAGACGCTCGCGGCTTGATGCCTTGGAGTCCGTTAGAATTAGATTCATGGTCATGCGAGTTCGGACGCAATCCGCAATCGATTCATGCGGCACGATTTGTTCTAAACTTATGGAATGCTGGCTGCCAATGGGACTGTGGGCGGTTTGATCCACGCGAGGCTCTTAAGGTTTGGGATCTGCGTCACCGACGAGCCTTTATGGAATTGATCACGGAAAATATGGCCTATTCTGCGTGAGCAATAAAGACAAGATAGCCGTAGTAATTCGCGAACAAACGTCGCATTTACCGAACCTCATCAGGCAAAATGGCGATTCCGCGAGATTCGCCTGGGAAGAATTTTTCTACGCGGTGATCCGCAATGAGCATACGCGGCGAGCCTATATGGGGTACGCTCGGCGACTCTTAACTTGGGCTGAAGAGCGATCTATTTCGCTAAAGCAAATCAGTCCGGCGTTGGTCGGACAATTTCTGGACGAGCTGACGGTTTCACTACCGAGCAAGAAGCTTTGCTTGGCAGCTCTTCGTCACTTTTTCGATATCTTGGTGACTCGGCACGTCATCGTACTCAATCCTGCCCTTTCCGTTCGAACCGATCGATACTCCGTGCTAGAAGGGAAGACTTCGGAGATCACTCCGGCTCAGGCACGACGACTCTTGCAGTCGATCGACGATACAGTTCTCAAAGGGTTACGTGACAAAGTCACGATATCAATTCTGATCTACACAGCGGCGCGAGTTGGGGCTGTTTCCAAGTTGCGACTGAGGGATTACATCGACACGGGAGATCAGTACTGTTTTCGATTTGTGGACAAAGGGGGCAAGAGTCGAGAGATACCAGTCCGTCACGATCTCCAGCAGCTCATGAAGCGATATGTGGAATGGTCATCGTTGCAGCTTGGTTCTGAACCGAATCGCCCACTATTCACGACGTTGCGTCGGGACCGAAAAGGGCTGAGTGCTCAACCCCTGAATGCTGGCGATGTGAGAAGAATGCTTAAGCGAAGACTATCGCAGGCAGGTATTCCAATCCGGTTATCCCCTCATTCGTTTCGGGTGACCACAATAACCGATTTGCTCACGCAAGGAGTTCCACTAGAAGATGTCCAGTTGCTCGCTGGCCACTCCGATCCTCGCACCACGCGACTATACGATCGTCGTAAACGATCCGTGAACCGAAACATCGTAGAGCGAATCTCGATCTGAACCGATTAGACGATGATGTTCTCCCTTCAGTTTTGCGAAAGCGGAGGGGGAAATAGACTACAACGGCCCGTGTAGACAGCCGTTTCTTGCACGTCTCCTCTCTGCTAAACTGTAGTCAAGTTTCGATCAGACTCAGTCCACGTTTCATGCTGATCGCGCCAGTACAAGCCTCCACCGTTCGATCTCCACATACCATTTCCCTGAAAAGACGCATGACGCCAACACCTTTACAAGAGATTCTCTCGTCTTTCCGCCATGCCTCGCAAAGCGAGCGTGAAAAAGGTAGTTATTTCGAAGAACTTATTCGAACCTACCTCCGTCACGAGCCCGCTTACGCCGACTATTACAGCGATGTTTGGCTCCTGAGTGAAATTCCCGATGAGATCGGTATCAGCAAAAAGGACACGGGAATTGACCTGGTAGCGAGGACTCGCGGTACTGGTGAATACCATGCAATCCAATGCAAGTTCTATGACTCGAATTATCGTGTTCAAAAAAGCGATATAGACAGTTTCTTTACGGCTTCCGGGCAAAAGCCCTTCGTGCATCGAGTCATCGTTGTAACCTCTAACAATTGGTCAGAAAATGCGGAGGCCGCTTTATTCAACCAGCAGCCACCGGTTAGCACTATCGAATTGAGCGATCTTGAGAACAGCCAAATCGACTGGGCGAAGTTCAAACCAAAGAAGGAGCCAACCCTTAAACGCAAGTACGATCCCCGCCCTCATCAGAAAACCGCAATCACCAAAGTGATTACTGGCTTACAGGAAATGGATCGTGGAAAGCTGATCATGGCTTGCGGGACAGGTAAGACATATACCTCCCTGAAGATTGCCGAACAACTCGCTGGAAGAAACAAACGAGTTCTATTTCTTGTACCAAGCCTGGCCCTACTGTCTCAGACACTAACCGAATGGACTCAGCAAAGCCAAATACCACTCCATAGCTTCGCCGTTTGCTCAGATGCAGAAGTCGGAAAGAAGCGTAAGAAAGACGACGATATCGTTCAGACTTTTGTTCATGAGTTGCGTTATCCGGCAACTACCGATGCGAAACGGCTAGCCGAAGAAATGGAAAAACGACATGACGCTCACCATATGAGCGTGGTGTTTTCAACCTACCACTCGATCGAAGTTATTCATAAAGCCCAATCGAAGTTCAAACTTGACGAGTTCGACTTGATCATTTGCGACGAAGCCCATCGAACGACCGGAGCAACCTTCGAATCAGAAATTGAGTCGACTTTTGTTCGAGTCCATGACTCTAAATTCATTCGAGCTGCAAAACGCCTCTATATGACTGCAACGCCTCGCATTTATGCGGACATTGCCAAAGCTAAAGCGATTCAAGAGAACATAACACTTTGCTCAATGGACGACGAAGCCGTTTATGGAAAGGAATTGCACGTTATAACCTTCTCTGAAGCCGTCGAGCTTGGACTGCTTACAGACTACAAAGTTATTGTGCTCACAATCGACGAAGACCATGTCTCGGAACGGCTACAAGATCTGCTAAAGGACGATAACAACCAACTGAAGGTCGACGATGCAGCCCGAATCATTGGCTGCTGGAAAGCACTCAGTAAGCAAGGCCTGCGCGGTGAACTCGGAAATGACTTAACGCCCATGCAACGAGCGGTTGCCTTTTGCCAAGTGATCGAACCATCAAACGGAAAAACGCACAAAGTCTCGTCGAAACAAATCAGTGAGATGTTTCAGTCGGTTGTCGATGCTTATCAAGCGAATACCGAGGACAAGTCCTCTGCACTCCGCTGTGAAGCTGCTCATGTCGATGGCAGTATGAACGCGATGGAGAAAGAGGCAAAGATCAATTGGCTAAAGGAGACGCCACCAGAAAATACCTGTCGAATCCTTAGCAACGTTCGCTGTCTTTCCGAGGGGGTCGACGTGCCAGCCCTCGATGCTGTCCTATTCCTATCTCCGCGTAGCTCGCAAGTCGAAGTTGTTCAGTCGGTTGGTCGCGTAATGCGAACTTCCAAGGGCAAAAAACTAGGTTATGTGATCCTACCCGTCGTGATTCCTCACGGGATGCAAGCACACGAGGCTCTAAACGACAACAAAGTTTATAAAGTCGTGTGGGAAGTGTTGCAGGCCCTCCGTTCTCACGACGATCGGTTTGATGCCTTCATCAATAAAGTCGACCTGATGCAAAGCACCGCTGGCCGAATGGAGGTGATTGCGATTACGGATACTCTAAACCCGAAATCGAAGGGCAAGACGGATAAAAAGGGCAAAGCCGAATTCGCTCTCACCAACGAAACTGACGAGACGCAGAAAAAACAAATGCGAATGCACTTTGAAGTCGGGGAGCTAGAGAAAGCACTCTACGCCCGATTAGTGCAGAAATGTGGTAATCGAATGTATTGGGAAGAGTGGGCAGGTGATATCGCGAAGATCGCTCAAACCCACATTGGTCGCATCAAAGCAATTCTCAAGAATGCGAAAAACACGAAAGAAATTGAAGCTTTTTCTCGCTTCGCCAACGAACTGCGAGATGACCTTAACGATAGCATCACAGACGAAGAGGTGATTGAAATGCTTGCCCAGCATTTAATCACCAAGCCAGTTTTTGACGCGTTGTTTTCCGATTACTCGTTCGCCAGCAACAATCCGGTTTCGAAGGGAATGCAGAACATTCTGGACTTGCTTAACGAACATCGGCTGGATAAAGAAGCTGATACGCTGGAGCAGTTTTACGAATCGGTGCGAAGGCGGGCTGCGGGGATCGACAAGGCCGAAGGGAAACAGAAGATAGTCGTCGAGCTCTACGACAAGTTTTTCCGAAACGCGTTTCCCAAGATGACCGAGCGATTGGGTATTGTCTACACACCGGTGCAAGTCGTTGACTTCATTATCCATAGTGTCAACGACATTTTGCAAGAAGAGTTCGGCGTATCGCTGGGAAGCAAAGGAGTTCACATCCTCGACCCGTTTGTCGGGACAGGTACGTTCATCACGCGTTTAATGCAAAGTGGTCTGATTTCCCCTGAGCAATTGCCGCACAAGTACAAACACGAAATTCATTGCAATGAAATAGTGCTACTTGCGTACTACATCGCCGCCATCAACATTGAAGCGGTGTACCACAGCATTCTGAGCGACAATGCGCAGGCAAATGGCAAGAAGCCCCCAGCCTACGAACCTTTTGAAGGCATTCTGCTCACCGATACATTCGCGATGTACGAAGACGACGACAAACTTGCTGACTTTTTCCCAGACAATAGTAATCGCCGCAAGCGGCAGAAAAAACTTGACATAAGGGTTATCGTAGGAAATCCTCCATATTCTGTTGGTCAGGACAGTGAGAACGATAACAACAAGAACATTGAGTATGAACTACTCGATGCCAGAATCAGAAATACCTACGCGAGCTATTCGAATGCAAACTTGGCGAAAGGACTTTATGACAGTTACATTCGAGCTATCCGCTGGGCTAGCGACCGTGTTGGTGACTCGGGCATCGTAGCTTTTGTTACGAATGCGGGATTCATTGAATCGTCCTCTGCAGATGGATTGCGGTATTGCCTGTCTAAAGAATTTTCATCAATTTACGTATTTCACCTGCGGGGCAACCAGCGAACGTCTGGAGATTTGTCGCGGCAGGAGGGTGGGAAGGTGTTCGGAAGCGGTAGTCGTGCGCCTATTGCAATCACATTGTTGGTCAAGCAAAAGTCAGCCGAGTATTGTCGCATTCGATTTCACAATATCGGAGACTACCTAACTACCGAGGAAAAGCTCTACCGAATTTCGCGTTTCGGCAGCGTCGCAGGAATTACGAAGAGTGATGGCTGGGAGACAATCAAACCCGACAATCATAACGACTGGCTGAGACATCGCGATGAGACTTTTTCCGAACATATTCCGCTCGGCGACAAAGCAGCGGGAGGGGCAATGATGTTTACCAACTTTTCTCTTGGTGTTGTGACAGCACGCGATGCATGGTGCTTCAACTCTTCGTCATCAATTGTCAAACGCAACATGACTCAATTGATAGATTTCTACAACGAAGAGCTTAGTCGGTTCAATAGGCATCATTCAGGTAAGACAACGCAAAAGCGAAATGAGCTAGTTGCAGATTTCATTGACTCGAATCCGAAAAAAATCAGTTGGTCAAGGTCACTAAAGCAGCAGTTAGCGAAGAACCTAGAATTAGTTTTTGAAGAAAATAGAATAGTTGAAGCTCTATATCGGCCTTTTACAAAGCGATGGATGTATTTTGATCGGCGACTGAATGAAATGGTCTACCAGATGCCTCGCCTGTTCCCAAGCAAGGAGTTAAAGAACATTGCAATAATGGTCAAGCAAAGGTGGAGCGGCAGCGGTCAACTTGCACTAATGGTGAACACGGTGACTGAATTTCAGATCGATGGCGGCGCGCAGTGCTTTCCGATGTACCTATATGATGACCCCACTACAGGCAAAGATCTATTCGAAAGCTCTGGAATCAGCAACGGGTGGATGCAACAAGATGCGATCAATGATGCAGCACTAAATCAGTTCTCCTCGTTTTTTCCGAGACACAGCAACTCAATCACCAAAGAAGATCTCTTTTACTACACATATGCCTTGCTTCACTCTCCCGAGTACCGTGAACGATTCAAGGACAACCTTAGCAAAGAACTGCCTCGTATCCCTGCTGTAAAGAAGTTTGACGACTTCCAGGCGTTCTCGCATGCCGGTCGCGAATTGGCACACTGGCATCTCGACTACGAAACGGTCGAATGCTATCCGGCTACCGTTCATTTAGCCGATGGTACCAGTGGAACTGTGGACAAGCGTGGAGTAAAGCATGACAAGCTTTTGAAGAAACTCAAGGACGAACAGTTTTGCGTCCTCAAGATGAAGTTCGCCAAGACCAAAGATTCAGAAACCGGCAAAAGTGTCAATGACCGAACAACGGTGATCTATAACGACTACATCACCATCAAAGAGATTCCGCTAGAAGCGTACGATTACATCGTCAATGGCAAGAGTGCCATCGAGTGGGTTATGGAACGCCAAGCAGTTACTACAGACAAAGACAGTGGAATTGTAAATGACGCCAATCTGTGGGCAACCGAGACAATGAATAACGCGGCTTATCCCTTGGAACTACTGCTACGTGTCATTACTGTGAGCTTAGAAACAAACAAGATCGTAAACAGTCTCCCGAAACTCGATATTGCGGTTCCCAAGTGAGTGACTCCAGAAGTATTTTCCAAACCCTGCAATCCCCTACGCAAGGCATGAACGCCGAGCAGTGGCTGTTGCATTACTGCTCCGAAGTGTGGAAGGGTGTCGAAAGAGTACATTTCGATTTCAAAGAAAAAAGCGATAGAAGCAACGGAAGTCCAACGGACGCTGACAAGAAGAACCTTGCCAAAGCGGTTTCTGGATTTGCGAATAGTGGGGGCGGAGTCCTGATCTGGGGAATCAATGACGACGCTAAGGCCAAACCAATTACAGAATATGGCAAGTTTCTGGACAAGTGCCTCGAACTCTGCGTTCACCTAACGGACCCAGTGGTTGCGGGAATAGACGGAGCATGTATCGAGTCTGCCTCCGGCGATAATCAGGGCTACGTCATAATTCACATCCCCGAAAGTCGAATTCATCCTCATCGTGTCATTCTGAAACATGAGAATTTAAACGGTCACTACTATGTTCGAAGCGGAAGTTCGTTCGTCGTAGCGAGCCACGTTCAGTTGGCAGACATGTTCGGTCGTCGTCCGAAACCACTGCTGGATTTGCATTTTGATTTGACTGCAAGAAGAGTGAATGCCAATTTCGAGGTTATCGTCGATGCGATTCTAGTTAACGAAGGCCGTGGGCTCGCAAAGTATCCTTATGTTTCTTTATCGGTAAATCCGCCCTACTATGTGTCAGCTTATGGATTAGACGGCAATGGCAAGAGCGGCTTGGCGACACTCAGTACAACTGATCAAGTCGCAAGCGGTTATTTGCGAGGCTATCTTCACGTTGAATTCGGTAGCAAATCGGGTGATGTAATACACAGTGGCGCGAGGCGACCACTTACTAAAATCCTAGGGGAGTTCGCCACTGATTTTCTGCTTTCCGATTTGGAAATTAGGGTTCAGTTTGCCGCCGAGGGAACCCCAGTAGAGACTAAGCATTTTAGGATTGACCGAAGGGACCTTATGGCATCTGAAGGGAAGATGTTATCCATAAAGAAATCCCTGTCAGCGGGCGATTGAAACGGGCCAGGTGGACAAGGAGGCTATCCTCTCATTCGTTTCGGGTGACCATAATAACCGATTTGCTTGCTCAAGGAATTCCACTAGAAGCTGTTCATTTGCACGCTGGCCACTCCGATCCTCGAACCACGCGACTAGACGATCGTAGTAAACGACCCGTGATTCGGAACGTTGCAGAGCGAACCTCGATCTAGCGAAGCCAAATGAAAAGATAAGCAAATGCGAAATTTCTCAATTAAAACTAGGCTGTGTGTCGGTTACTGCTAGCATCGACAAGTTTAGCTTCATTATCCTTTACAGCTTCATCTCGTCCACTCGCCCCCCATGATAGTAACTCCCGACCTTACTGAGGCAGACTATTCCAGCGAGAACGATACGAACTGCAATCTCTCTCCTGAATGAACTCTAATTGCACGCCCAATGAACGGATTTAGCTCAGCATAGAGTTCGACCGCTTTAACTTTGTCTACTTTCGATATCTCAGAAGCTTTGCGGCCTCCCAATCCATTGAACGACGTGCCAATCCTCAAGCCAGA
The DNA here is from genome assembly GCA_017303505.1 of Planctomycetota bacterium. Classification (GTDB taxonomy): domain Bacteria; phylum Planctomycetota; class Planctomycetia; order Pirellulales; family Pirellulaceae; genus JAFLCP01. The sequence continues at coordinate 25,535 of JAFLCP010000105.1, forward strand.
GGACTTTGAGACCATCCATCGATCGTGAATTGGGAAGACCTGACTTTTCTCGGTTGTCATGAGAAGGATGTCAGTTATGGGAGGAGCAACAGCTACTAAGCGATTCCATGCGGCATTGAAAACATCTGATGGGGTGCCATCTCTGTACCGCTTCAGGTCTGAAACAATTGTAACAGCCACATCCTTTCGAGCCTCCAGAACAAACCTTAAAACTTCAAGATCCTCAAGATCAAAATATGGATCGCATATATGAATGAACTCTTCGGCATCGGTTTCGATCCACTGTCGAATTATTGCGAAGCCAGCAGACGAATCACCCGGTCGTATTATTCCAGTTTCACTCGCGCTCTTATGAAAACTGACTGCGCCTGGCAATAGGTTGTCTGTCGCGCATCGCGCGATCAAGCCAAGGCAGAGGTTCGCTGAAGCGAATGATGATTCGCAAACCGTCCTGTTTATCGTAGATGCTTGCGGTTTGTCGGAATAAAGCTTGCTGATGCAACTCACGGTCCAGTTGAGAACCGGATATGACGAGCTTAGAGGGAGTTCTGCTGCCTTTACAAAATACTCCTTCAACTCAGAAAGTGAAAATGCCAAGCCAGCTCCTCCGTTGAGTTGAGCGAGAGACCGCCAGGCCATCGATGGTAGGACATCGACATCTGGCGCTCCATCACAGCCACTTGCCTTGGGATCGCGAAACCCCTTTCGATCCGGATTGCCCTTTTGCGAGGACTTCTGTGACGACTTTCGAACGTTCCGTGTGGCCGAAAGAACATCAAGCTCACGCTTTAGTTCTTTTTTGGCTGCAATTCTCGCTGGATCACTGTCAAGCGTATTGAGTAGCTCTTGCGCAATGTCCGGATCGATTCTATGTGATAGGTCAACTAGGTGTCGTTGTAGTCTAGCTACGTGCGGGCCTTCTTCTACGAATGTCAATCGCATTGCATCTATGAAGAGCTGCTTGCATTTACGCTGATCAACTCTCTCGTAGATGCTTGCTATATTCGATATCCCCTGGACTCGGTCATAACAGGCTGGCAAGCTGATGGTATCATTCAATGCTTGTTGAAGTAGTTGGTCACGCAATGATTGTTGCTTGTTAGGTAAGTGAGAAGCTACTTTTGCAACAACAAAGCATCTATCGGCAAGATTAGGGATGTTTAGAGCATCGTGTTGTAGCTTCGGCCAATCTGTTAACTGACTAATTCGACCAATGTTTGCGCGGCAGCAAACTGAGTAACCATCATGGGAAATACCATGTTTACAAGGGAACTTTTCTTTCACAATCGCCTCCAGCCTAGACGCGATATCAGCCTTTTGTTCTTTTGTAAACGGACCATGACCATCCTCGACCGCATCGACGACCGTTTCAAGCAATGAAGAAAGCGTTCCGTCATCCTCAATTGAATGCATTAGGTCGATCACATTGACAAGGCAATTATAATTTAGCTTCAAATTTGCCATGCTTGAAACGGAGATAGGTTCAAACAGAGGCTCTTTGCGAATCAAGAAATAACAAAGATTTGAATACGCCTCATCCCTTAGCTGCCGCGGAAGCTTTCCAAGCTGCTCTTTACAGAGAACCGGAGTGGTTGCCCAAAAGACTTGGGGTGCGCAAGTCCAAACGGCGTCCTTGAAGCCGCTATCGCCTTCTGCAATCTGGCTAATTAGCGGTAGAATATGTTGGGAGGCTATTCTCTCGGCAAGTTCATTATCGCCTGAAATCACCAGTCGTTGCGCGAAATCAGCCCATAACAGGGCTTGCTCTCCAAGTGAAGGAATTGCATCTATGAGCTGCTTGAGACGAGCAAGGTCTTCGTCGCTAATCAGACGCTGATACATCAGTCCATGAAGTGCTGCAATCACAAGTCGAACTGAGCTTATTGCTGCCCAAGCTGTTTCCGGGGCCTGGATGCTCGATTCCCTCTTTAGGTCATCAGTTGAATCCAAGTAGGAAGTGGCGAGTTCCTTTAGCTTTGGGCCCACAACTGCAACGATCTCGTAGCCGCTGCGAATTCTTTCCCAAAGCCTGTCGATTGCCCCCCACGACTGATGTAGCCACTCTTCGACTCTTTGTGGGAGCTTCCCCGCCTTCTCTGATGAGTCAAAATCAATCAAGAGGCGCAAATTCGTAAGTGCCGCCACTCTCACCGATGCATTATCGATACACTGCACTAGACTCACAATACTAGCAGTATTCGTGATTGAGCCCCCAGAGACCTCAAGGGCACGCACCAAGTTGCGAAGAACAGAAGCTATAGCCGAGTACTTCTTACGAGGATCGGCAATATGATTGAGCGTTTGACAGAATATGCGTAAGTCGACGTTGTCTTCTACACTTCGGCTGGCTGAATTCAGCGAGGCTAAGATCGCCTCGTCTCTACGACGCTCTGTATTCAAGTCTCTTGAAAAGTCGCATGCCACCGAAAGATCGCCGCGTGCGAGTGACTCAACAATCACTCTAGCTGCAACAAAATGATTTGCAGAGGCAAACAAGAGCGATTCAAAATCTGCCAGCAGATCCCCCAACACATGTTCCGATATCGTGTTGACACGTGGATCACCTGTCCGGTGAAGGAATGCCCATACTGCAGCACGACATTCTGCTCTCGCTCCAAGGTACGCCAGTTGATTGACGTAAGCAACCAGATTGTCTAGCGCAAAATCGAATGCGTCGCTCGAGTCGTACTGCTTTGCGGTTTCCAGCAATAGCAGCTGTAACTTCACGTAATCAAGTGTCGGCCCCCGTTTTTCTAGCGTTTCCATAACGCTTTGGGTCGTTTCGATAATCCGGTTTCGGAGTTCGGCGTCTGTGCAGAATGGAAGGCCGAATAGTAAGCGGCGGAAGTTTCGGCAGGTCGGCAAGAATTTACTGTCA
>JAFLCP010000106.1 GCA_017303505.1 Planctomycetota bacterium
GGTTACCAAACCGTGTCTTTGTTACCACACCGTTTCTGACGGTATCAATGCGGTATTGGCCGTTTGGCAAGTGTGTCAATACCTCACGCTGCTCGCAACCTACAACGCAAAGGACCAACAGAAAAGGAGCAATTGGCTTCCATAGGATCATTCTGTGTGTCTCTGCTAATAAAAGTTTGCCTATTTGCCCTGTGAGGGGGGACAATAGCAATCTGTGATTTAGGAGTAAACATCGATTTCGAGCATGACCGACCAATGAAGTGGAACACCAGCCGCGAGCCCATTCGTTGTGAACCGCGAAAGTCACGAAAATCGCGAAAGTATCGACGATGCGTATCACTCACCACTTCAACAGATACAACGAGCTGGACTCTTGTCGCCTATTCGATTCATTACAAGATGCGCAACTTGAGATTAGAGATAGAGGGGCAGAAAAATGGTGGGCAAAAAAATGGAAGACTTGGGGGCTCACGGCTCTATTTTTCTCCCCACTATTTTTTTGCCATTCAAATGCACTACCGACATCTCGGCCGAAGTCAATATGCAGTTCAACGGCTGGACAAATTCAAAAGCGAGATCTCTGTGCTAGGTGAAGCGGACACGCGATTTTGGAATGGTTCGTTTAGTCCGTGCGCCGAAGGCTAGGCGTATTTCCGTTTGACTCGTCAAATTCAAAGTCCAAAACGCTTTCCATGTTAGTGCGATTGTCAATCACGCGACTATTGAGCTCCATCATCTACTCACTACTGTCTACTCTCTACTGTCTCGCGAAGCGTCGCCCGTGCGCCGAAGGCTAGGCGTACTTCCGTTTGATTCGTAGGCGCGTTGGGCGAAGGCGGTGTTAGGCTACGCTGGCTCTTTCCTATTTCGCTGCCTTCGTGTTTTTCGTGGTTGCACTTTCAGGGCGCTCCGGAAATTGCATACGAGGGCATCGAGCGGAAAAAAGACCTACTGCCGGACCTACGGCTACGGGAAAAGAAACACCCGTTCAGAAACCACCCATTGCAGAAATAAAGCAAATTGTGGGGTAGTTGGAAGGCTAAGGGAATTCATAGCCAGAAGAAATACACCGCGCACGATCCGAGCCTGTAACCTTTGGCTTCGTAGGCCGCCAGCAGCTCAAGCAGCGTGACTCGAAAAACCGCATAAAACACAGGGAAAACTGCAAATCCCTGCGAAATGCGACACACACAAACTAACACAAACTAGTACAGAAACAAGTGGTAATTGGGGTGAAAAGTGGTAGTCGGTGGTAGTCGGATTTTGTGTGTGTGCGTCGTCGCGATTATGGGGAGTTAACGAACGCTGGATTAGCGAACTTCGATCTGATCCAGCGAATCGAAGGACTCTACTTTTTTAGGTAATGACGTACGGTTTTCCCAGAAAGAAGGCCTTGAGCTCATCAACAGTGCAGCCGATTCGCATGGCTTCATCTTTCGCATAAAGACATACCGCTTTTTCGCCTGGAAGCCAGAGCCTAAGTATTTTTCCGGCATAGTCGGGTGCACCCGGGAATCTTGCACGACTGAGGTCCGCAGAGGCTGCATGATAATCCAGAATCGTAAAAGTAGGCCACGCAGGGAACTTCAGCGTTTTGATATCAGTGTTGAAGAAACGACATCCTCGGAGATCCGCTTCGGAAAAGTCGCAGTTGAGAACTCTATTCTTGATTTCGTTAGCGGCGCTACCATCCCTCGCTCCGAAATCACAATCATCTAGAATTCCGCGAAATCGACAGTTGATAAAACGAGCATCTTCAAAATTCAACTTAGAGATCTTCCTCGTGAAATGAATTAAGCAGTCCTGGAGAAGGGATTCGCAGAAGTTTAACTGAGTGGACTTCGAGCTTATAGAAATCTGACATCCGTAGAATTTTGCGTTGGGGCCGAAACAGGCCGCCTGCGATAAGTCAACGCAAATCTGTTCATCGATAAAATCGCGATCACGAAGTCTATAGTTCTGAAGGTATTGACTTTTGGACATGGTGAGCTTCCTTGATGAGCTATTTGAAGGTAATCAGTCGCCAGATATCGTCTGTCATTCCTTCGCGATAGGCATGACTACGAATATTCGTAGTGGAACCTCGCAGCAACTCGTAGTATACGCCGGTTACGGGATCTTGATAGTCAATACCTTTGTTGCCAGATTTGCGGACTAGCTGCAAACCCATTTGGTCAATCCATTTGGTTAGCTCCCTTTCAACAAATTGACCTTTGGACTTCATCTGATAATCGATTGCTCGGCCAATCCATTTCTTGTCGCCCGTCTTTGAATAGTTTTTCCACAATGTATCGAGATGGTCCTGTTGGTTACGAGTTAACGAACTTGTCGAGAATCCAGAGGCAATCTCATCCACTTTGGTTTGGAGCATCGAACCGTACCTGTCGGCTTTTGCAAGTGCCTTCACTTGTCTAGCGGTCTGTAATCGGGCGGGGAGATACCAAAGGTCTCCTTCGTCACCCCTCATTAACTTGCTTCCGTTACGGAACCTAGTGTTAATTTGGTACGCATTATGCACCCACACATCCCAGCCCCACAAGGCTCCGCCGACGAAGTAGGTGTGGTGGTCCGCAACTCTGAGGTTGTAGACGGTGGTGATTTCATTGAGGTTCGAGATCGACTCGATGGGTACCAGCACGCCTTGGCTGCTGACCAGTTGATCGCCCACCTCCAATTCACCCGCCGGGACAAACCGTTCTTGAGCGGGTAGATAGAAGGGATGTTCTGCGGTGGTCTTGACCGCCTGGCCTTGGATGACCAATTCTATGACGGCAACCGTGCGAACAAATTTCTCTTCTACCCGCTTCAGTTCTAGCCGCCCCTGCGGATCAAACTAATTGCGAGCTAAGCCCCAATCCCCCTCTTGGATTTCTTCAATCGTCTTACTCTTGTCTTCCTGGTTAACTACCAATGGCGTACGAGGACGTACAAGCGTACGTGTCGGCAAGAGTTTTATCGAAGCTGACTCTGAGCGATGTGACGACAAAAAAAGAGAGCCATACAACACGAGAGTACCGCTTGGCCCCACGGCGTACAAAGAGTGAGGCCGAATCGTCAGCTCATTAAGAGCCAATTGTTGAAAGCGTTGAACGGATGCGATCGTTTGCCAAGAGCGGTCGCATTTTTTATGCGCGGAGAGTACGACCGCAATTTGGGCAATCGCTCTTCTCAAGCCGTTCTTTTGATCCGTCAGCCTGACCAGTTAGATCAGACCAACGAACAGTCACGCTCTCCAGTTTCGTCAACAATTCGGCCAAACCACCGAAATCAGGCCGAAATCTCTACAGTTACAATTCGGCCAAAAGTGCGATGGTAATTCGGCCCGTAACAGTTTGGCAGGATCATTATGTAAAGCTAGTCGAAGTGTACGGCGATCCTAGGGACAAGAGGCTGAGGGGTATCCTCTAAACATCCTCTAAACCTTTTTTTGTAAGTGCTTATTTCGCAAGGGGGTACGCTGTTCATGCGAACCTAATTGGCCTCGGTCTTTGTCCTACGGACCTCCGAAGTATCTAACCTCTGATTGATTTTGAGGCTGAGTGAACAATTGGGGATTGACGATGTTTTCGGCTTGGAATCAGTGGGTGTAAATGGCTTGGTGGGCAGTGATTTGAGGAAATCAATAGCGTCCGTTACATAGGCGGTGGTTATTGTGGCCTTCGCGTCACGCCTACAAACGGCCACAAACATGCACCGACTCCAATAAAAGAACGGGTTTACACAAGGTGATGATTTTGAACAACACACCCCGAGCAAACCCACATTAACACTGTTTTATGATTCGCAGATTGCAATCGTGTGCACACTGCGATCTCTTCGAAGTCTTCGCGCGCGACGTGGTCAAAATGCCAATATTTATTGCAAGTTCTGTTCGCACTCGCCAATCTTGGTTGCTCTGAGCATCCAACTTCTCTGTCTGCCACTCGCGTAACCAGTGAAGTTGAGTGTTACGTATAAGTCACACTCGGTAATCTTCGCAATCTTTGCAAGACACACAATTCAGGAAGAACCTCACGGAGCATCACTCTGTTCCAGTATCTTCTCCGCTGTTGGCCCGACCGATTCTGCAAAGCCATTACTCCGAAATCGTTTCGACGTGATCCACTTTTTTCTCCAACCGAATTGCTCTGCTACATAAACACTCACTTCAAAATCAAATTCATTTGGTTCTAATTCAGGGAGTTCGAAGATTAATCCATTGGTAGGGATGACTTTCCATGAAAAAGTATTAGAACTTTGGTGCATGGTTATCGGCTTTCCGCCAATATAATTGTGGACTCTGCATATTAACCGATTCTCGCTGCTAGCCATTATGACTGCACGCAATATTGATTTATCGGAAACCAAAATACTCACTGGATCGGTTTTTGGTTTCGATACCACACTAATTTCCATAGTTCTTTCGGGATGAAAGGGGCGGAGAGCAAAAACGACCGCCGTCGCTACCGCCATTAGTAAAAGAGCTTTCTTGATGGATATTTGCAATGAGATTGAGTGTCTGGGCATAAATGCAAATCCTATGGGCAATCCAACTCGCGTTCAGGAATTGGATCTGGAACAAACCTTAGTTTTCGAATTTTTGCCTGAGTGCGGCAAATTGAATTTGCCTTCAGCTGATCTCTAGGCAAGATCTGGAGTATATTGATTTGCAATGTTTCAGGTCCCAGAGATGGTAAATCAATAATGGTGGTGTTGCTTACGAATATTAGCTCACCGGCGTCATAAGGGTTAATGTCGTACCAAAAGCAACTGGAATTTTCTTTTGTTCTCGCGTAAGGATATGTTCTCTTATAGCACCACGACCAGCATTTGCATTCGTATAGGGAGATAAGAATCTTTCTGTGGCAACAAAGCAACTTTTCTGCCGGTGAGAAACTCCAAATACCTGGATTAATACCAGGCGCCAACGCGATAGCACCAACACTTGCCCAGCCCGTGTCCCGCATGGGCATCAAAGGTCCAATCAACTCGCATTTGTGTCCACTTGGATCAAGCGCCTTAGGAGAAAAATAGTTCGCGTATAAGTTGTTTCCATCTTTTTCAAAGTGATAGTCTCTGGAGCAGAAACGCCCTACTGTCGCTTCGTACATTCTCGCTCGGTAGTGATACAGGCCCAGGACTCCATCCCATTCACGGCCTGTGTACGAGTAGCGATTTCCTATTGCAGATGATGTTCTCACGGTACCCGATCCATCGGTGATGGTTGGCAACCCATAAGCTGTGTAAGCGTATCGTTCGGTAGCAGCACCAGTGGAATCGGTGCAAGCGACAATCGAGTATTGTTGGTTGCGATGGTACCAAGTGGTTTCGCTGTTACTGCTGGCAATGCGAACGATCGGCTCATCAATGTAACTGGCGTACAAGTAACGATAGGTCGATGAGGCTGGAGCTGCTCCACTAGCGTAATCGCAAACTGTTTGATGTCCACATTGCACAAACACCGTGGTGGAACCGGAAGCTGTTCGAGCGACACGACGACCGAGTGCATCATATTGATGCGTGACATCGATCACGCTATCGGCTCCGACGTCCGCACTCACCATGCGATTGTCAAAATCCCAGGTTAGTACCAAGGGCGAACTGTTGGCTCGTACACTGGCAGGTATCAAGAGCATATCGCCTTTGGTATCGTGTGTGACACCTTGGCCACCTGCCGTCAAGAGTTCATGCGTTGGGCCATGGGTACGCGATTGAGCGGTCCCGTTGGTCGTGACCGAATTCCAATCACCAACCGCAGAGAGATTCCATGACTGCGATAACTGGGGAGTGCCTGAAGTCGCTGGACGAGCGAAACCAGTGAGCCGATCTTCGGCATCATAGGTCGTTCCGGCTTGTGTGAAGCTATAGGGGCTCATGACACCACCAATTGTTTCGCTGGTTTTGTTCTTATTGGAATCCCAAGTGTAAGTGAGATTTCCAATCGCTGTTCCACTGCCGCCAAAGGTTATTGTACTGAGTGTATTGTCCGAATTATAGCCTCGGGTTTCCACAACTCCGTTTCCAAGGGTGCTACTGGCCAATCTACCCCCATCGTCATAGGCCCTGGTGTCCATTACGGTGGTGTTGTGCTTGACCTGATACAGTTCACCCCGAGCCGTGTAGAGTCGATCGACCACCGCTCCATCCGGATAGGTGTATTTAGCGAGTTCGCCCCGCAGGCTATAGCCAAGCCCTGTGGTGTAGGTCTGGCCGCCGATCGTGAGGCCTTCGGAGGCCTTGCGACCGACTGGATCATACACGTAGGTGACCGTATTGCCATAGCGACCTGAAACCGCTGTGAGCATGCGGCTGGCTTTATCAAACGTGAATACGTCGCTATCGGCAATGGTGCCCGTGGGGCTATTGGCGGATGTCCGATAATCTCGCTGGTACATTCTTCCGGCAAGGTCGTATTTGAACGTGCAGGTGTCACCTTGCTGATCTTGTTTGCGGGCGACGCGACCGGCGGCGTCCATGATAAACGTCACGGTACCATAATTGGCATTGCCAGGGCTTCCCCCCGTATGGTCCGGATATTGTTCGGTGAGCTTGGCTCCACGATTATCGTACGTATACGTGGTGGTTTGATTTTCCGCATCGGTCATCGTGGCCATCTGACCGGTTGCCAGGTAGGTGTACTGAGTGACACCACTGAGACGATCCGTTTGGGACTTCTGTCGACCGCGAGCATCAAACACATAAGTGGTGTTTTGTGACTTGCCGTCTGTGGCGGTGATTCGGTTGCCTGCACGGTCATAGCCGCTGTTGCTCGTATGGCTCAGCGTATCGGTCGTGAGTCCTGCTCGACCCAAAGAGTCGTAGACCACATCCTGTCCGACGTTATTTGGATCACGCACCGAAAGTTGGTTGCCCGCGTTGTCGTAGGTGAAGGTGGTGACTTTGCCTAACGCATCGATCGATCGCAGTGTTCGGCCTGCCCCATCACTCCAGCTTGATGAGCTATTGCCCAGAGCATCGACCGATGTGTTGACCAGTACATTACCAAAACCGCTGAGGCTCGTCGTCGCATCTTGTACGCTGCACGACCAGCTGGCCAAGGTGTTGAGTGCGGTGCTTCCCGAACCTCGGTAATTGTTGAGCATCCCGCTCATGACGGTTCTTCCGGCAGCATCGGAAATGGAGAACTGGATCTCGTCTTCCGCATTAATCACCACGCTCGCTTTACCCCTGGCTGTAGTGTCGAAGGTGAGGCCCGCTCCACCTTGAGCAGTTGTGCTACCCAGCTTGGTAATGGCAGCAGAAAGGCTCACATTAAAGCTGCCCGTTCCTCCGGTGCCAACTTTCACGACCGACACCCCGGCGCTACTATCTAGTCCAACGCCATCGGTGAGATCTTCGTCATACAAATATCGAGTGGTAAAACCATCGGCACTACTGACCCCATCGAGTCCAGCGATCGGCGGAGCGGTCACATCGACAATTCCTCGTGGTGTTAGCCAAGTGGTCGTGGCTATGCTTCGCCCACGAGCATCGTAACGAGTGGTCTGTTCGCTGAGGGTTTTGGCATCAATAGGGTTGGAATAGTTGGAAAGGTGGTCGTTGATATCTGCAAGTGTGCTGGTATGGACAGCTCGACCTGCCGAATCGGAATTCGATAAGGAACCATGCCCTAACGGATCTTTGCTGGCGACTGACTTACCGCAGCAAGAGTTGCGAATGGTCGACCAAACATAACCTCGGAAGTCCGTATGCGTGAGTTGGTCCCCAGCGAGGTCATAGGTAAACGATTCGGTGGCTGCAACAGCTGTGCCGGGAGCTTCCGTGTGGGTGAGAACCAAATTGCGAGCTGTGTAGGTCCAGGTTTCGCAAGCCTTTTGGTAGCCTTCTGTGTCCGTCGAATCAAAGTAACGGGGGGATCGAACTTCAGTGACGTTTCCATGGCTATCGTAGATCGTAACAGTCTTGGCTTCCAAAGACGTTCCATAGGCTTCGAGTTTTTCGAGTTCACGGCCTTGGTCATCATATACGTAGCGAGTTTCAATACCACGCCCGTCAATGAACTGGGTGAGATGTCCATCGTCATCACGAATCGCATCATGAATGATGTAGGCCGCGTTAGGTGTCTGCACACGCGTGGCATTCCAAACGGCAGCGAAATCAGCAAATGTTTGGGAGGGTGTGGAGCAGGTAATGGTTCGGATCAAAGTGCCATCGCTTGCTCGGTAGCCATAATAGTTGCGACGCCCATACGGATCTTCATCGTAGAGTTTTTCATGGTTGACATAGAGACTCTTGCTGGTGAGAGTTTTGCCTGCCGAGGGAAAAGTTTTTGCTTCGACCACTTGGTTACGGAAATCGTAAACCAGTTCCGACTTTGCACCATCGTTGATCGTTGAAATCTTCGTGTCATTGCCTGCTAGATAGGTAAAGGAACTATTGCCCTGAAGGTTGGCGTCGGTGATTGGCTGATCGTCGGCTAAACCATCTAGGATGTTACTGTCGAAAGCGGAAGCAGTTGTGATCGAGTTCACTCGACCCGAGGAATCATAACCATAGCTGGTGACCACGTTGACGCGGTTCTTGGTTTTGCTAACACGCCCGGTATCCGCACCCGATGCAGCGTAAAGAGTTTGGTCGGTGCTGCCATCGGGATGAATGGTAGAAATCAAGCGGCCTGCCGAATCATACACGTACGTTGTTTGGCGTCCTAATGGATCGGTCACGTCCGAGACCATGCCTTTGGCATTGTAGGCAAAAGTCGTGGTAGGGCGTGCTCCACCAGTGGCATCCGCTGATTCTTGGATTTGCGATAAGCGTCCAGCGGTATCGTAGATGTAATCGGTTCGGTGCAAAGTGGGAGTGGCTGGATTGTACAAAGGGTCCATCTTGGCCTTGAGCAAGCCTGCGTGTGCGTTGCCGGTAGGATAATATTCAAACGTGGTTTCAGCGTAGCCTGCACCGGCCACGTCATTTCCTCCCTGCTCGATCATCCCTTTCTTGATTTTGGTGATGCGTCCCACTGAATCATATTCGGTAATGCTGACTTCGCCGGTTCGTGAACGCTCACGGGTTACTTGACCGATGCTGTTGTGGGCAAAATCCTCGTAGGTGTTATCCGCCGAATAGGTTCGCTTGCTAATGAAGCCATCACTAGAGTACTGGAAGGTTTGGCTGCGATTGTTGGCATCGGTTAGCGAAGGATATTGACCGTTGTAAAGCTGGGTAGTGGTCGCTCCCCCCTGAACTCCTGCGGTAATATTTGACAGATCTCCATCAATTCCGGGGAATAAGGACATCGAGGTGATGTATACAGTGGAAGCTTCCCACGAATCATATTCTTTACCGGTACCGTTGCCATAGTACACGTACGCTCGGTTACCGCCGGTGAAGAAGAACTTCGCATCCACATTGGGATCTTGCGATGGAATCACCATCCATTCTGTTTCTTCGGCAGCGTTGCGTACCATGCGAAAGACGCCCGATGGTTGATTGATGACGTCTTGTTGCTGGCCTTGATTCAAGACCATGTAGTCATTAGTGAGGTGGTATTTCTTAAAGACTCCACCTTGAGCCATATCGGTAATCGAAACGGTAGCCGTTTGAGCGACTGTGTCTTGACCATAAGCGATCGACGTTTGAGCGCCGCCGGGATACGTAATTCCCGAGAGCTTACCGTCCGTGTAAGCGTAGGTTAGAGTCTGATTGTCGGGCATGCTAACTTGGCTAACTGCCCAGCGTCCACTTTGTTGCGTGGAATTGTAGGTGAAGGTCATTGACTGGCCGTAAGAATCGCTGACGGTATCGATTTGCCACAGGCGATCGGGCGATTCTTCAAACTGGGCCGTTGTCCAGGTCTTGTAGTTGATGGTCAAACCATAACCGTTATGGTCCACAGATTGAATCAAGCGACCAGCCTGAAACACTGAAGACGTTGGGTCAAGGTCGATGATGCCGAAACGTTCGATATCGCCACCCCAGCGGGTGAGCTCGGCTGTTACGGCTTGGCTTAGATCGCTGGTTTGAGTGCCAGAGGAATCTCGAAGAATCAGTTGCTTAATGTGGTTGTTCTTAACATCCTTGAAGACCCCGTTCTGTGGATCATTTTCCAGTCCATCCACCAGGTGGAATACGCGAAGGGCTTTGACGTCGAAGTATGCGATTCGAACGCCATTGGTTTCTGGATAGAAAACGAGTTGGCTATCGTATTGGGAGTAATAGCCCGGTGAAAAGCTACTGTAGTTCACGCGATTGAATGGAGCAAAGAATCGCTGCATGCTGAGTGGTGCTCCCTTAGCGTAGTTGCCACTGCCGCTACTTGCAGGTGAACTGCAGGTGGAGCAGCCTCCTTGTGTGAGACCTCCACCCGTTCCTGGGATTCCGCCGATTGGCCCGTCAATGACACCCAGGCCAGGATCGCATGTTTTGCCCCCATCAGAATTGCAAGGGTTGTTGTCCGCAGGGCCACTACCTTCGTTTGTGAGTGGCGGAATGGTTACGCAAATGCAAGCTGGCGCACTAATCCCATCTTCATCATTGCAGGTATGTGTCGTTGGAGCCGCACTATTAAGTCCCGAATTGCCCAAAATGGAGGAGCCTGTTCCACCTCCCGTTCCCCCCGAACCCCCAGAGCCTCCTGGAGGAGGTAGTGGGGGCTGAGCAAAAGACGCGGTTGCAGGAAGCAAAAAAAGGCCTGCGAGCAAAGCACGGAGGCTACGACTTCGCAGCTTCTTTGCTGTATTGGGTTTGCGGTGATTGAGTAAAGACTGGAACCAACCTGTGAGACGTTTCGACATCTCAGGACTCCTTTATGTAGTTGCCATCTCAAGATGACTTCATTTTGCGAACTTCAGTAAGGGATTTCGTTTGATTTGAATCCAGCAAATCGAGAACGAAGGTTGACTATGGTTGCTTTTCGAGGTGAGCCGAACTATTCGGATGGCACCTGCACATTGACCGTAAAGGCGATTTGTCCGCTGGTCACAGGACTGGCTGCCAGAATTTGAATGTCGTCAATTGTGCCGCGACTGGCAGTGAATACCGCTTCGGCAAGTCCGCTCTCATCTGCCGCAACAGTGATACTTGTGAGTCCATTTGGGAATGAACCCAAGTTATTACTGGTCATGGTTACGGGGGCTTTGCTTTCGACTTGTACTTGCAAGCGAACGCTTTCTCCTTGCTTGACGCGATGGAATCTCGCAGACTTAGCCAGAATCGGTTTTACGCCTTCTCCTGGTTGCTTAGAGCCAAACACTCGTGATGGCTCCACGGTCGAAAGATAAGGACTCGGATCTTTCTGATAGGCTTCCGCATCAAAAGGTTTAGGTGCCGAAAACGAACTGACTTTTTCGGGTTGTTTGTCTTCAAAAAGAGTCTTATAGACAGAGGCTACTTGAGGATTTTCGTCAGGCTTGAGTCGAGGAGAAAAGCCCTGACGTGGTTTGGGGGGGACAAAAGTATTAGAGTCCGGCTTATTAAAGGTGACGTCTGATTTTGGGCGTTGTACGCCACCGATCGTTACCCAGTCCTTGGGTGTTTCCGTGGCCGTTTTTTGTGGCGTGTCCGACGATTCGGGAGTAGATTCTGCTACTTCCAGAGATTTAGGTTGACGTTGTGGAGCATTACTCAGGGCGGTCCAAAGAACCGCCAAAACGACAACGGCAACTAATGCGGAGAGAATCCATGGAAGTCGACTCATGCTGTTTTCCCTGGAAAAATGAATGAGAACAAAAAACAAGACGCACAGCCCACCCGAAGGAGCGTAATTAGGGAAGTAATTCAAGGGTGCGGTATCAAGAGCAGGGTGAATCGGTTATACCGATGTCAAAAACGATTGCAAGAAAAATTGTCGTGAAATTTTCAGAGCGTTGCTCCAAGTTGTGTTTCTGTCAGGGTTTGAGCTCGGAAAAAATAAATATGAAAGTTCGAGTCGGGCTTATGATTCCACTCCAATCGAAACCGTCATATCGTGCTTTATTTCGTAGTAGAGCGAGCATTTTAGGCTTAAGTCTGATAGAACTGATCGTGGTTCTTACCTTGATGTCTTTGGTGATGATGGGTGTGATGGTCACCATCGCCAGTTGGTTAAAAAAACATCAGCGTGATGCAGTAGTTGTTGTCGTTTCGAGTTACGATCAATGGGGAAGAAGCCATGCTCAGAGTGGCAATTCCGAATTGCTTTGGGACTTAGATAGCAACGCGATTGCAAAACGGGATTCGAGTCGACATTCGCCGTTTCCCATGGAAGAGATCGCGGCTGATATTGAAGTCCTGGTGACGCCGGACGCAGAATATCGAAGTGCAAGAGTAACCATACCTTATCGATTCGGCAGTTGCCCTACTTGGGCGATTAAAATCCAACCTAACTCTGGTGCAGCACGCTGGATGATTTGTCATGGTCTTACAGGAGAGGTCGAAATTCATGCGTCCAACACGACTTCCGACACTTCCATACCGCAATGGATCACGCGGCGCATTGACGCTCCTTGAGGTTGTCATCGCTTCCTTTTTGGTAGGGACCTTTTTGAGTCTCATCGTGGCTGCAGCGGGTTCCTATCAAAAGTTACATCGACTGAACGAGCATAAACACCGTGAGCTTATGCGAGTCCAAGCCTTTTTGTCGGACTGGTCGCAAGTTGAATTTTCTGATGAAAAATTGGCTGCTCTAGCAGTTCGTCATCGGCTACGTATATTGTCGAACGCGGGGGAAAAAGCATTACTTTCTTCTAATGAACTCGGGATGATGGTTTCACCGGAAGCGAAACGGATACCCGGTGTACTAGATGCTGAATTGGTATCGATTGATTTTTGGCGGGGAGATCCCCTGCTCTCTACCTGGGAAGTAACTTCGATCGAGATTTTTCGTCGTCCCCATGGAGGCCAACGTGATGAAACAAAGGAATGAAAAGGATTTGCACAATCGCTGGTTTCTTTCGAAGATAATGGGCTTTACTCTTTTGGAGGTGACGGTGAGTTTGGCCGTATCGGCGATGATTCTCGTTGCCTTAATCGGAGTGGTTCGATCGCTCGGAGGTCAGCTTCGTCGATTGCAAGAACAGAAAAGTGACCACATAGAGTTAGTACAGAACATTCTCCAGCAGGATGCGCTTGCAGCTTCCGTAATTTCAAGGAAAGGTGAATCCTACATCTTGGTTGGGAATTTTGTTTCGCCGAGTCCGAACGACTTATACCTAGAGAGCGTGATTTACGAATGTAAGACTTGGCTTGATGGAATGCCGGTCCTCGTTCGCAGGACCAACCAACAACAAGAGATTGTGGCAAAAGGCGTCCGACGAATGGTGGTAGAACGGATGGATTCGCAAGGAGTTCCTCAGCCGATTTCGAATCTGGCCAGTCCATTTCCGAGTCGGGCCAGGATATGGCTTTGGATGGATTCCCGAGATTCAGAGCCGATGATGTTTGATGTGAGTGCTTACTGAAGGTCGCTTGGAAGGAGGTTGGACGATGAGGCGAAAAGTAAGGAAACACAAGGGATTTATCCTAGTCGTCGTGGTCTTGATGCTTGCCATTCTGTGTTTGCTCGTCACTCAGATATCTTCGCTAGTCCACCAAAGGTCCAATGAAATTCAGCGTGAGGAAGATCAGCTTAGCGCTCGGTGGACTTTGGTTTCTCTGCGGCGAATCTTGCAAGCGGATGGATTGTCGATGTTGGATCGTTTGGAATGGGAGGCCAATGTTCGTGATCGAGGTACAGAGGAATCGGCAGCACAGTACATCGCTCGATACGACACTCAAATTCAACTTCGCGATGCTGATTTACGGCTAGAGATTCGTGATGCATCGGCCCTACTTCCCCTTGTACGTTTGGCCGAAATAGGAAAGCAAAACTTGGCTCTGGACGGTTTGCAGCGATTCGAAAACATTTCTATGCCTCAATGGGACGGCATGTATCGTACGGAAGCCAATGGTTGCTTTCTGTCCTTTGCACGGTGGCAGGCTCGAACAAAAGATCGGCTCAGTCCTGAACCACCCCAACGGTGTTCTTTATGGGGGGATGGAAGAATAAACCTCTATCGGTGCGAAGAAGAAAGTTTGATCTGGTTATGGCAAGAGTTATTTGGCCGGTATCCACCCGAAGATTTATGGCTGGCGAGGTCTCAATATCCTGCATGGAGTTGGGAAAAGTTGCGGATTCGTTGTCGACTGGGAGAGGAAGAGTTGCGAATCGCCGACGAGCTTTTCACCACGGAAAGTCAAGGCGTAGAATTGCGAATTCGCCTGGGATCACAGGAGTGGCTGTTTGGGCAAAATGAAAGCGGCATTCCTTTTGGGGTACGGCTTCGCTAGTTTCAAAGAAAATCGTCGTAGGGCGTTTGAGTGGATTCAACGGAGTAAACTCTATGGATAGGCTCTGGAAAGAGTTTACAACAAACTTTTCGATTGAGTATTGTCGTCGTCACCAAATCATTGGACTTCGGCAAGACAATGGGAGCTACGAACTCCGTGGAACCACGAACACCCAGCGGTTTATTGTCGACTTAATGCGGCGTTTCTTTTCGCAGCCCCTTGCGTTTCAGCCGATCGAAATGACTGAGCTGCAGCTTCTGATTAATGCTCAATATGAAGCCGCCATGTCGCAAACTCGGCAGGATACCGAAACGAAAGATCATAGTCTCCTGTTAGGAGGGCTTATCGAAGAGTCCACCGACGATTTACTGGAAAGTGAGAAACAAGGAGACATTGTTCGACTCGTGAATGAAACGTTGCTAGAAGCGATTCAAGTGGGGGCAAGCGACGTGCATTTTCAGCCTATGGAAAAGTCCTTGCAGGTCCGCATGCGATTGGATGGGGTACTCGAAGACGTGCGGACCTTATCCCGGCAAATCCAAGAAGAAATAGTGAGTCGAATCAAGGTCGCTGGGCGAATGAACATTGCCGAAAAGCGATTACCGCAAGATGGAAGAGCGACGGTACGCGTGGGAGAGCGAACGATTGACCTACGCCTTGCGTCTATGCCAACGAGTTTCGGAGAGCGAGTGGTGATTCGTCTTCTCGATAAGAGTGCTCGGCTTTACCAACTGAGTGAATTAGGGATGAACGATCTGCTCTTAGAGCGTTTTCGTAAGCTCATTCATGTTGAACATGGATTAATTCTAGTCACTGGGCCTACCGGAAGCGGAAAAAGCACAACACTTTATGCGGCCTTGCAGGAACTCGATACGCGACATCGTAATGCGGTCACTTTGGAAGATCCGATCGAATACCAGTTAAATGGGATCAGTCAAACGCAGATCAATACCAAGAAGGGTATGACCTTTGCCAGTGGGCTGCGAAGCATCTTGCGGCAGGACCCCGATATCATCATGGTCGGTGAAATTCGCGATGAAGAAACGGCGGTCATGGCAGTGCAAGCGGCATTAACAGGTCACTTAGTTTTCAGCACGCTTCACACAAATGATGCTGCAAGTGCGGTTACCCGATTGCTCGATTTGGGGATCGAGCCATATCTGATTTCGAGCAGTTTGCTGGGTGTTCTAGCCCAAAGATTAGTGCGACGGAAGTGCACCAAATGCGATGTTCAAGCTCGAAAAAACATGCTGGACGATGAAGTTAATTTGGGAATTTCCCTCGGTGTTTGTAACCATTGCCGTGGAACAGGATATCGAGGCCGTGATGGCATTTATGAATTGTTATTGGTTTCGGATGCGATTCGGCAGAAGATACAAGACCGGAGCTCAGCTTCCGTCATTCGCGAGACGGCATGTCAAGAAGGAATGAGGTTACTGCGTGATTCCGGGATGGAAAAGGTGCAAATGGGCTGGACCACGGTAGAAGAAGTCGAGAGAGTAACGATGCGAGCTGACTTGTAAGAGCAATGTCATGGTAGTTGTAGTCTGCGATGGAAGGCACGCCAGGAGTGGTTGAATCGGTGGCAACGTTCGAGTATCGAGGAAAAAACGATTTGGGCCAAGTGGTTCAGGGGCTGGTGAATGCCGAGTCACCGCGAAGTGCGCGTGAAAAGATTCGACACGAAGGCGTCCGGCTCGAATCGATACGTTCATATCGCTCGGCAAAACCCTGGCCCATCTTGGAGCGTTTGCGACGGCAGCGATATGGCTCTGCCCTATCGGGTTTTCTTCGTGACCTTGCGACGTTACTTCAGGCTGGAGTGCCTTTACTGGAGGCCATGGATTCGTCCATAGAACATACACCGAAGAGTTTGAGGCCCGTTTTGTTGTCGATGCGTGATGCGGTGGCAAGTGGAAAATCGCTAGCAGATGCCATGGAAGCTGAACGGTGGTTGTTTGATGAGATGATTATTGGAATGGTGCGGGTTGGTGAAAACACTGGAAATCTGGATGAAGTACTCGCTTTGGTATGTCAATTCCGTGAGGAAGCCAGCCAAGTTCGTGATCGAGTTCTGGGAGCGATTCTCTATCCGCTTATTGTTTTGACGGTTTCATTCGGTGTTACGATTTTCTTGATGACGTTTGTGGTTCCCATGTTGCTTCAAAATCTTCAAGAAATGCGCAAAGAGCTTCCCTGGCCGACGAGGGTCCTGAAGTTCTTAAGTGATTTTTTGCTCGATTATGGCTGGGGGCTACTTGGCGGATTCGTTCTGTTGTTCGTGCTGGTAGGTTGGTGGATACGCACGGATTTCGGAGAGAGTATTCTTGCACGGTCGATGTTAAAGCTGCCCGTCTTTGGCAAACTGATTGGTCGACAAGAACTGGGGCGATTTGCTTTGATTATTGCCAGTTTGCTTCGATCGGGCATGGAACTGGTGGAAGCACTGGCCGTTGCGGAAAGGTCTTGTCGCAATCGAGTTATCCGTTCTGCTCTTGTTCAGGTAAGGCAAGATATTGAGGTTGGCATGGGGCTAAAGGAGGCATTTCAAAAGCATCCTGTTTTTCCTGGTACCATTTCCCATATCTTTTCGGTGGGACAGCAATCTGGGCAGATGGAGCCGATGCTAGAGCGTTTAGCAAAAGATTATGACCGTCAGGCTTCAACCCTTGCCAGTCGAGTAACAACGGTCACCGAGCCGCTACTCATTATCGTCTTGGCCGTGATCGTGGGATTCATTATGTTTGCAACCATCCTTCCTATTCTGGAGGCAGGCAATGTACTTATGGACTAAAACCACTCAAAACGCAAACTTCCTTCATCGGACGCAACTAAGTCGCGCTAGGAAAGCGTTCTCGCTCGTTGAAATCATGGTCGTGATCGTCATCATCGGCTTGTTGGCTGGCGTCGTAACCCTCAGCGTACGAAGTTATCTAATTGCTTCCAAGCAGAATATCGCTCGCATGGAAATGGCCAAGATGGTTCAGGCTCTGGAATCGTTTTATGCGGCCTTTGATCGCTATCCAACGAACGAGGAAGGACTCCAAGCACTACTAGAGAAAACCGATGCGTATCCCGAAGGTCTATTGACCTTTATTCCTGATGACCCTTGGGGAAAACCCTATGAGTATACGAGTCCCGGAACGGAACAGCCTTTTGAGATCGTATGCTATGGTGCGGATCATCGCGAAGGTGGAACAGGTGCAGACCTTGATCTACGAAGTCATGAACTTGCAGGTGGTGGTAAGTCCCTATAGTGTGTCTTCGCAACCTGGAAAGCGATACTAAACAATGGCCGGATATCGTTTCAAGAATCTGCTTTACGCCGTCGGAAGCATCGGATTATTGTTGGTCTTAGGGGCCTTAGTTTTGTTCAATGTTCTTCTGCCCCCAAATATTGACGTCCAATCCGCTGAAGGCTCGACTGTTTCCAAGCGAGTCAGCCCAAAGGAGAGTGTATCAAGAATTGGAATTGCTGATTTTGGTAATACCCTGGAGCGTCGACTTCGTCGCGTTCCACTAGCGCCAGCGACGACCGTCGTTGCACCAGTAGCAGCTGCACCGGCCCCTCCTCCTCCCCCAATTCTTCCCGATTTGAAGCTCATGGGAACAGCTCTCGAAAGTGAGCCATCGGAGTCGAGAGCGTGGCTACAGCTTCCCAATCGACCCATGATTCTGGCCAAGCAGGGAGACATTGTTGAGAGTATTGAAGGCAAACCTCTTCTCAAGAATGTTGAACAAGGGAAGGTTGTTTTGGTTTTTGGTGACCGCGAAAAGGTCTTAGAGATTAAGAGTCCTTTGCCATGAGCGACGACAACGATCGGAATTTCACACTCTACGGAGAAGGTCCCTTCAAGGTCCTTGGTATCGAAGGCAGTGCATGTTTTCCATTGGTATTGCCACAAGAGCACCTGAAAAAGTCGACGGAACAGGCCCTTTCCTTTTGGGCGGAAGAGTATGTTCCAATCGCCGCTGAGGAACTCGCGTGGTGGAAATCAGGTTCCATGTTGGTAGCAACTGACGGTTCGGCCATTCGTAACTTTTTATCGGCATGGACGGGTAGCGGTTCCGTTGTTGCCGCCTTACCAAACGCTTGGCTGGCCGTGTTGCAAGTGCTTCGATCGGAGAAGATTGAATCGGCAAAATTTCTTGTTGGATATTCAAGTCATTATGAAATACTGATCGTTGTCAATAATGAGCTTGTTCAGTGGCAATGGATGCGCTGGGATGAGCCCAAGTCGAATGCAGAAAACACCAGCGCAATCCATAGCGACGCAGTAAACTCTCTCCCGGTGTTTATTTTGGACGAAACAACGGAATCACTGTTGGTTGAAGGGGAGCTTGGGGCGGTTGGTAAACGCATTGCAGAATCTGTGGGGGAACTGGCTAGGGCCTCTGCGGAGAGAATCGCAGAAGGAAAATGTAACGGAAAACTCTTTTTGCATGCTCCGAGCGTTCCTCAACTGCGGCCTGATGCACCTACGCGAACGTGGCAAACTTTGTTTTTGCTGCTTGGTATCATCGTGGTGTTTTCTTTAGGAGGAGTCTTTCAGTATCGAACTTGGGGCTATCGCCAAATAGCCCAAGAAGAAGCCAGCGAATCGGTAAAGACGTACCAAACGCTTTTTCCAGGTAGCCGAGTCCCCACAGGTCTGCTGGTCAGAATGGAGAGTGAATATAAGAAACTAAAAGCTGTTAAGCTCGGGGACGGCGAGGATCAACCTGATAACAAATCATGTCTTCCCGCTTCGGTCGCTTTGTGGAGTGCCTTGGATTCCGTCGACGGCTATGAAATTGAGCGATTGCAACTCCAGGGGAATAATTTGGTTTCGCTAAGTGGTTACTGCTCAAGTTTTGAAGAGATGGATAATCTCAGGCAATCTCTACTTCTCGAAGGATTTCAGGTTCCCCTTCTCTCCTCGTCGACTTCCAATCGAGGTGCAGTTTTGGAGATTCCTGTGAGCCCATGGAAGCAACCGCTTGGTACACAGGAGAAAGTGCCATGAACCAGCGTTATTACGTGCTGTTGATAGCATTGACATTGGGGGTGGGATGGACCGCATTAAGTTACTTGTGGATGGCAGAATCAAAAATTGCAGCAATGGATGCTAAGCAGAATCGGCAACGCTTGGTTGTCTTGGCAGCCGACATTGAACAACTCAAGTCACAGGCGGATCAGGCTCAGTATGGAGTGGATGCGGAAGACTTAGGAGGGAAATCTGCACGGTCGCTATGCACTTCCGCAGGAATTCCAATCGATCGAATTTCAGAAATTGTTCCCAGACGAACGCGCGTTTCCAACAGTAGTTCCTATGATCGCGAGGAGATCGTCTTCCGACTTCGTGAGATCACGGTGGGGCAAGTGGTTCGCTTAATGATCGAAGCCGAGAATGCTGGCAAAGCTTTCGTATCGAGTGGTTTTCAGCTCTCTCCATCAAATCGGGGAGGCATCAATGCGGATAGTACCTCTCGGGAGACCTGGGATGCGGAGGTGACCTTGACACGGTTGGTGTTTATCACGAAAAGTCCCTCTGAAGGAAGTGGCAAGCCCTGATGGATGATTGAGAGGTCGCAGGTGTGCGAAACGATGTAGCCCAACAAAATGCAAAAGGCTACCGCACGCCCTTCCCGGAGCGGCCAGGATCGCACGTGATTCGAAGGAATTTTCGGGCTGCGATTCTATGGGTTATCCTTCTGTTGAATCTTGCGTTGGGATTAGGTTGTACCAAGTTTCGTTTATCGCAGGCCAAATCCTATCTCACAGTTCCCGAACAGCCGAATCAAAATGCCTCCAAAGCCAAGAAGCTCAATACGGAGGGCCTAGCCAAGCTGGAGAAAGGGAACGTCGCTGAGGCAGAAGAACTGTTTAGGCAGTCGCTAGCCGAAGATATCGATTACGGACCGGCACATAACAATCTCGGTCAAATCTATCTCTGCCGTAACGAACTTTATCTCGCAGCTTGGGAGTTTGAGTTTGCCTCGAATTTAATGCCTGAGCGTCCGGAATGTTTGGTGAATCTTGGATTAGTTTACGAGAAGGCAAATCGTCTCCAGGACGCAGCGACCTATTACGAGTCGGCACTAGAGATTCAGCCCACCCATGTTACCGCGATTGCCAATTTGGCTCGTGTGTATATCAAGATGGATGGGAACAAGGAACGCACAAGAGATCTGCTTCAGCAACTGGTGATGACAGATCGCCGTCCCCAGTGGAACCGATGGGCTAGAGATATGCTGGCTATTCGTTTTGGTGATTTTGGAACGGGTGAATTGCCATGGGGAGAGCCTGCACAACTGGAAGAGATCTCACCGGACCAAGGTGACGATCGTTCTTCGACAGAAAAGTCTTCCTCGGGTGATGATCTACCAGCACCTGTAATACCGCTTCGGCTGACTCCTCAAGCCACGCAATCCGCTCCCCAAAACAGCTTCCGCTCAAGCGAGGATTCGAGTGAACCATTAACTGCCGTTGCGAAAGAACTTCCACCCAGTAATAGGCCCATCATCTCTGGACCTGTCGTACCGCCAAGAGGGCAATAATGAAGACTAAAAGCTCGTGGGCTCGCCATATAGTAACGACTATTTCAGAGGTGGCTCTCCAGGTCGTCACAAAACCTATCGCTATGTTGGGTTGTCATGTGCCGTTGGCGAGACTCTTGATGCTTTGGGGGATTTCGGTTTTGAACGTCACGCTGGTGCTGGGACAGCCACCGGCCCCGGTCAATACTCCTGAAGCGACGGTGAAATTGGATACCTCCGGGGAAATCGATCTTCGAGCTCTTGTGGAATATGTTGCCCAAAAGATCAATTTGAAGTTTATGTACGATCCTGCTTTGGTGCAAAAAAAAGTCAATGTCATTGCGCCTGAACCGATCCCCGTAGGTTCATTGCTTGAAGTCCTACAGAGCATTCTCAAGACCGAGGGCTTGGTACTTGCAGACGCCGGAGTTGAGGGGTGGAGAAGGATCGTGCCACTGGAACGATTACCCGAAGTGGCCAGTTCGACCGATGAACAAACGGACTTGACGAAAATTGGTGCTGCCGAGGGTATTGTAAGAATCTTTACACTGAGAGAAGCGGTGCCGTCCGAAGTGGCAAGATTGATTACTCCCATGCTCTCTAAGAATGGTGCCAGTGTGGTTGCGGTCGACCCACAAAGACTCTTGATTGTCACGGACATCGCTGACAACATCCGCCGTATCTCCCCCATGATCCTGCTCCTCGATACAAGCAAAAACCCGATCAAAGTTAAATTCGTCGCGATCAAAAACAAGTCCTCTAGTGAAGTTGCTGAGCAACTCCGGGCGTTGCTCGATGCACGCTCCAAAGCCGTAGGTAAGACGGAGCAAGAAGGGACAGGCATTGAGGTCGTAGTCCAGCCGACGGCGAATCAGTTGGCACTCATTGGCAACGAAGTGGAAATCGCTTTGGCGGAAGAACTGATTTCCACTTTAGATCAGGAAATGCCAACCAGTAGTGCCGTGTTTCGATTGAACTACTTTTCACCAGACAAAATGGACGAGATTTTGAAGCGAATGGTCGATGAACGTAGCTTCAAGCCACCGTATCGTTCGCGTATTGAAGGGAGTGATCTCATTGTTGATTCGACTCCAGAGATTTTACAGCTTGCCGAACAACTGAAATCCCAGCTAGACACCAAGAACGTTCCTGAAGAGCAAAGTCCAATTCGGTTTTACAAGATCAAGAACGTGCCAGCCGCCGAGCTCCTGGAAACAATCCAAAGCATTTTTTCGGGTGGACGTATTCCTTCACGTAAAGAACTTCCCTCCAGCGGTTGGGGAAGGAATGACGGTATCTCGACGGGGCCGAACTATCCGCCACTTTATGGTCAGAATTGGGGTAATCCCAGCTTGGGACCACCTTTGACTCCTGCGGTGCGGATACCTCTTGGAATGGAGAATTCGACCCAAATACCAGCCTCTAGCGCGACGCCAGAGCTACAGAGCGAGACGGACACGGGAGCACCTTCAAATGCTGTAAATGATCTTATTGGAGAAGCGAAAGTTACGGTCGACATTCACACCAACAGCATTATTGTTTTGGCGAAGCCAGAAGTGCAGCGGTTCTATGCGACCTTGATCGATGAACTCGATAAACGCCGTCCTCAAGTTTTGGTAGAAGCCAAGGTGGTCATTATTGATACCTCAGATGATTTCAGTCTAGGTGTCGAAGTGTCGGGTGGTGGACGAAATGGTTTGGAGCGACTCTTTGCTTTTACTTCGTACGGTTTCAGTCAGGTCAATCCCGTCAATGGTGCGCTGCAAATCGTGCCAGGGGTAGGTTTTAACGGAACCTTGGTTGATCCCAATACGGCTGACGTAGTCGTACGTGCATTATCTTCCCACCGACGAGCCCGAGTGCTATCGGCTCCACGAATCTTAGTGAACGACAATGCTGAAGGAGAGCTATCAAGCGTGCTCGAAGTACCGTTTACGAGTGTCAATGCATCGCAGACCGTTGCGACCACCAGCTTTGCGGGTTTTGCGCAAGCGGGTACGACGATCAATGTGACTCCCACGATCAGTGAGGACAATTATCTCCAGTTGGATTACTCTGTGACCTTGAACTCGTTTACTGGGAGCGGAAGCGAGGGGGTACCGCCGCCACGGCAAACGAACGAGGTTCGAAGCCGAGTTTCGGTTCCTGACGGCTACACGGTGATTGTAGGTGGGTTAACCAACAAAAATGATTCGCAGCAATATCGAGGTTTACCATGGTTGGAATTGGTACCTGTCGTTCGTGAACTTACTGGCGCGACGTCCAATAGTTGGAAGCAGACATCATTGTTTGTTTTCTTGCGGCCCGTGATATTGCGTGATGACAAATTCAAGGATCTGAAATACGTCTCCGACTATGACATGTCCGCTGCAGGCTTAGAAACCGAGTTTCCTGATTCGGAGCCCGAATTGATTCGCTAATTGCGAGGGTGTTCGGCAGGGGCTTGTTGGTAACGACTTGAAAGCACCTGTAGTTGACAAGAATTAATCTCACAGGGATATAGAGACCTTGCCTTCCATTGTCTAGGAAGTTTTATCAAGGTTTGGGGCAATCGAATCCAGCGAAGATCACAACTACAACTATTTTAGCGATGGTTGCCGAGAATGAAGTGGCGATTAGACGGCTGGATCTGCAGGCCGACAAATGTCCCTCTGTTCTAAATTCCAGATCTTAAGATTTGGAGCGAAAACAGAGCAAAACTCTACCGTTCTTCGACAAATGGTGGATATGAATCGTCCCATGGAGTGACTTCGAAGTTAAGCCCGCGTGAAAAGAAATACGAAGTCGAATTAGCCCTAGTTTTGGTATTGGGTGGATAAGGGTAGATTCTGGTTCCGCTGAAAAGTGACCGTCGGGTTGTCAGCTACTAACTCGAAATTCCAAAACAACCAGAAACGCATTGCAATTGAGCCAATGGGCGCATACTGCCTTCGTATGGGATACAGGAAGCGACGGTGTGGAATTCAAGCGAACGCGTGAGCGAATGGAGTCAGTTAGGTATGCACTGGGTAGGCACATTCATTTAACGACTGGTGGGACAAAAAAAGGAGAATGACGCAAACATGAAATCAACTGGTTCAGAATACTGGTCAGCCCCCACCACCATAGGGGAATGGAGTTTGGTCTTGTTCCGCTATACTACACCCCGAGACAAGGATGTTATAAGTCAAAACGAGGCAACTGCATTTTGTAACGATCAACTCAGAGAAGGCCATGACTCCAACCGATCACTACTTTCACCGATTCCTCATTGAGAGACTGCCCTTTCAATCTTTCGAGGTTTGCGGTCACCCGTTTGACCCTGGATTTCGAATTATCAGTGCCCGTGGCGTTTGGGTTGAGCTCAACACTCACGAAGAAACTTGTCGACACGTCTCAATCTTGGCGGGCGAGTGGATTGCCGCTCATTGGTATCGAAATCCAGAAGAACGTGATCAAGAAGCAAACAGGGTAGAAATGCTCCACACCGTGCGAAACAAAATAGGGCCACCTTACGATACACAAGCAGCATTGCAAGCGGCGAATGTCATGTATGATGAGTTGGTGCAATGGGAGTTTTATGAATCTGACGACGAAGAGGTCCGGTAACGCGTCCTTTGGCTGCATTCGGAATCATTAGTGGCTTGCATCTTAACTACTCCAATGTCCGTTTCGTCCTGGCATAGGAAGCTAAAGCATGGCTGACATCACCCCATTAGATTTGATGGTGGAAGAACTTGTCGAACGCAGAGAGCACAGAGTTGCTTCCAGAGCAAGTGTGTTACATCGATTTTTCTGGATCAATGTCGCTACGCTCTTTGCTAGATTTGCTCCGTAAATCGAAGCTACACGTAGTTGTTGCGCAATTTCCATGGAGATGCGATAAATCTCTTTTGGGGCATACTTTCCATCAGAAACTTCGGTGTTCTGTACAATCTAGGCTCGGCAAGTGGCCTGCGGTAGTACTTATCGGAAAATCAAGCGGGTGAGCCCCCTTTCAGCCGAACACTTAGCCACCCTTGCCCACCACTACCAGGATATTTTCGATCTCGGTTCATTCTTCTAACGCTGCTGCACTCGCTTGGTAATCGAGGGGAGTTAGCTTTTTTCGTTATCGTAACTCCCTTTGCATCAAACTGTTACGGCGAGTTTTGTTAGAGAGTGATGTCAATAAAGACATCGAGAGTGATGTCTTTGTGTTGATTTTTGTGGCATCGTCCGATATACTAACTTGGTGTCACGCAGACCGACCACGAACAACATATGGAGCAGAGCCATGTCTAAGAACAAGCGAGTAGTATTCAGCTTCGACGAAAGGAGCCTTGAGAGCCTTCAAAAACTTACTGTGCAAGGGAGGTTCTCCTCGATGGCAGATACGGTCAGGGAGTCCTTGCAAATCAGCCGAGCACTTCAATCCCAGGCGGGGCAAGGGTTTACAGAAGTGTTGGTGCGTAATCCTGAAACTAGCGAAGAACGCGTCATAGTCATTCCAACACTTCAGGCTGCCAGTCCCAAAACGGAGGGCTAACTCACAATGAGCAATGTTCGCATCGACGACATAAGGCAGGACGAACAGCCGATTGAAGCCGGAGAAGTGGGCGAGTTGCAGGAACTCTCCTTTCACGAGGCAAAACACCGCGCAGAAACTGCCAAATCTCTGGCAATATGGCTCGTGATAATCCTCGGGGCCAGCATTCTCCTACACTACATACTCACTGCTGCTATGGCATTCGGTGGCAGAGAAGAGGGAATCAAAAACCTGAATGCGATTTTCAATGCTTGGCTTCCAGCGATCTCAAGTCTTGTTAGTGCCGCTGCCACCTACTATTTCACAAGGGACAAAAAATGACCGTCACCACTGCCGCACGCAACAAGGTTCAGGACTCCAAGCAACAGTCGGTAGTGCCGGAGACGTTCCTAAGTTGTTTCGAAATTTCCAACTCTGACGGTCTTACCTGGAGTGTCAGGCTCTATAAAGTTCGTGCAAATAGTGGCGAAAAAACTCATGCCGAGCGCGGTGAATTTAAGCAGGTAATCTGGTCGCTAAAGAAAAAACACCAAGAGCTTTGTAGTGGCTACGGATTCGTCGTTGACCTCGACGAAGAAACTATAGCAGTGCCTTCCACGTGGCAGTTACCAAGTGACGTACATGAAGGCGGCTATCATGTGATACTAGATTCCGAGTTCACAACCGATCCCACAAACTCGGGTCATCAATCAATTATTTCTGGCATTCTGCGTGAAGGAATCAAGAAGCACTTCAAAGAAAATCGGTCGGATGTTCTCGGTGAATTGTGGCAGGATTTCGACCAATTCTGTCAAATGCCTCCGACGGAGAGTGTCGCTGATAACCACTTCTGCCGCAAGTTCGGGATAGCCGCGAAAATGCTTGTTGGAAAGCGTTGGGTAATTCAGCCCTTGATTACAACTGCAACTGTAGACGGTAGAACTTTCGCCGACTATTGCCGTAATGGAGAATTGTCGATCCTAGCAGAGATGATCGAAGCAAAACAAGCCAACCGCCTGAATCGCAGAAACAGAGCTACAGCTGTGCGCGTGCTTCGCGATGAAAGCACCGAGTTTCTTACTAGAGCCAGGGTGCTGGAATTGGAGGAGCCAAATCTGCTTGTTGGAATCGCTAAACTGTCGGGGCGTGAACAAGCTGAAAAAGCGGGAGGCACCATTAAATGCAGGAGTTTTAATGGTCCTGCTGTTGATGTCCCCTTACACCAACTGCGATTAATTCTCGATAGCCAGATTACGCAGGCTGACCACTCAGAAACGATTCTCGAACCAGCAGACCGTCATCATTTTGCTGGATTACTGAGAGACTTTGTCAATGGAGTTAAAGTCAACAACATACAGATTAATTTGTCAGAATCCCCTCTAGATGCATCAGCCTTGGGCGCGGAAAAGGTAGCGTTTCCGGCATTGCGAGTGCGCGGCGAAGGCACGGCAGAGCTCGTGCTTCCCTCTCCAATCCCCGTTACAAGGGAAGCCTTACGAAACCGTGGCCGTCAGCGCACCGAAGCATTGAAGCGATTCGGCTACTTACAGAGCAACCCTATAAACCCGTTGCTTGCATGGCCGAAGCGATTCGGGCAGGACCGCGCCAAACGGATGGCAACTGACATCAACTATCTGATGAAAATCGCGGGCATCGGGTTTCAGTTTCAATGGTTTCTTTACGAGAATGTTGATGAGCTTGGGCGATATATTACTTCAAGAGGCTTCGACTCACTGTTTGCTGTATTGCCTGAAGGCTCACGAAAACCGTATCGTGACGACAGCACTCACGAAAAAATCAAACAGCGCATCGACGTTCCCTCGCAGTGCATTCAGTTTGACCATACATTGCCGGAAAAGTGGGTAAATAAGCCCCACCGAGAGATGGAGAAAGAGGATGCCCGGCTTGCACGCCGAATCAAGCAGCGCTATGAGTTGTGCCTTTGGAATCTTCTTGCCAAGTTGCACTGGATTCCATTCGCTCCGCTTGATCCTTTTAATTACAATGTGCATATCGGATTGGATGTCGGCGGTCGTCATAATACCCACATTATGGCATGTTTGGGCCATGGGTTTGCATCACCAAAAGACGGCTTGCTTTTCCGCCCGGAAGAGATCGCGATCGACGTGCAGAAGGCAGAGCCAATACCTACTGAATGCCTAACTCGTGGCCTACTTCAGTTAATTGAGCAGGTGCATTCAGAATTAACAGCCGCGAAGGTCACTCCTGACTTTGAAAGTCTATTGCTGTTCCGTGATGGTCGATTGCTGGGCGATGGGGATGAGTGGAATGAGATCGACGCGATCCGCACCGTCTTTAAGCAGTTACATGAACGAGGGTGGGTCACTGAAAAAGCGATATGGACTGCGGTGGAAGTGATGAAGAGTGCTGAAGGATGGAGAATCATGAACGGCATCGATGGCGTAGCGCATTTCTCCCACCTGCACGGCAATGTACAAAAAGTTCTGCCAGATCTTCCAGCTGTCTCGCTTGTGTTTGAGCGCTTGCTCGTAGCAGTGGAAAGCCTGA
>JAFLCP010000107.1 GCA_017303505.1 Planctomycetota bacterium
GACAACGCGATATGCTTAAAGATACCATCATTGTTTTTGGCTCAGAGTTCGGACGCACTCCGATGGCACAAGGCGATGGACGAGACCACCATCTCGCCGGCTTTACGATGTGGTTCGCCGGCGGAGGTTTCAAGCCAGGTTATAGCTATGGAGCGACCGACGAGTTTGGATATCACGCGGTGGATAAACGCGCATCAGTCCACGACATCCACGCCACACTCCTACACTTGCTCGGTATTGATCACCAACGCTTTACTTTCAAATCGCAAGGCTTGGACAATCGCTTAACAGGCGTTGAACCCGCTCAAGTTATCACCGATCTCTTGGCTTAAGCCCCATTACTGAAGAGTGGCCGCAATGTTCTCTTTAGTAACAGGTTGAATGACGCCTTTTTCGGTAATCAAGGCGGTAATTAACTCAGCCGGGGTCACGTCAAAGGCTGGGTTATAGGTTGGTACCCCGACGGGCGCGATTCGCTTACCGAATGGTTCTGTAATCTCTTCGGCAGAACGCTGCTCGATAGGAATATCAGCACCACTTTCCATTTTGAAATCAAACGTGCTGCTGGGTGCAGCCACATAAAATGGAATGCGATGGTATTTTGCCAAAATCGCCAGGCCGTAACTTCCAATTTTGTTGGCCGCATCACCGCGGGATGTTATTCGGTCAGCGCCGATGATAACAGCCTGAACTTTTCCTTCGCGCATGACTTGTGCGGCCATTGAATCGGTAATCAATGTGACAGGCACACCATGTTGCATTAACTCCCAAGCAGTTAGCCGAGCGCCTTGTAGCAGCGGTCTGGTTTCATCCGCATAGACATTGAGTTTTTTTCCTTGATCATGAGCGGTAAACAAAACCGATAACGCGGTTCCATATTCGCTGGTGGCCAATCCACCAGTGTTACAATGCGTTAACACTCCACCATCCGTTAACAGCTCCGCTCCAGCTCGCCCAATGGCGTGACACATGGCAATGTCTTCCGCGTGGATTGCGCTCGCTTCGGCCAACAATTCTTGGGCAGCAACTTCAGACGCGCTACCATCGAGCGACTTGAGTTTTCGCTCCATGCGCTGCAAGGCCCAAAAAAGATTGACCGCAGTTGGTCGGCTGGTCGCCAAATAATCAATGGCCTCTTGGGCCGTTTTGTAAAACTGCCCCCAGTTCCACTGACCAGTCATCGATTCACGCACAGCCACGCACACGCCGTAGGCCGCTGCGATTCCAATGGCTGGTGCTCCGCGAACTCTTAATTGCTTGATGGCTTCCCAGACGGTTGGCACATCCAAACAATCTAGAAAGACGCATTCGCCTGGCAATTTAGTTTGATCGAGCAAGACCAAACAACCATCAACATTTCCACGCCACGCTACGGATTTCGGAGCCGTATTTGTCATCAGTTATATCTCGAACAAGAATTCTCGAATCGATGAAAACATCGATGGCTATTTCATTTCGTTTGAAGTCCAAAACAGGAGCAGCCAACTCTTATCGAATTGGCCGCTCGAAGTAGTTTCCAATTACCAGCATCGAATCACGGACTTACGAAAGTAATTCAACCGGGCAATAAGGGAGGTCAAAGGTCTGAGCGACCGCTTCGTTGGTTACTTGTCCCCGAACAATGTTTGCGGCAGCCGCCAACGGCTTGCTGGTCTTAAGCGCCTTATCGGTTCCCTTATCCGCCAATTGCAGAACCCACGGCAAGGTCACGTTGCAAAGAGCAAACGTACTGGTTCGACCTACTGCACCTGGCATATTGGTGACACAATAGTGCACCACATCTTCTACACTGTAAGTCGGATTGCGATGCGTCGTGGGACGGCTTGTTTCGATGCAACCACCTTGGTCAATTGCCACGTCGATAATAACGCTGCCCGGTTTCATCAAACGCAAATCGCTGTGTTGAACCAAATGTGGGGCTTTGGCACCTGGAATCAAAACGGCACCAATCACAAGATCGGCTAAACGCAGTTGATCGCGAATCGTGTGACGGTCGCTGAACAAGCAGTTCACGTTCGGTGGCATCGTGTCATCAAGGTATCGCAAGCGATCCAGGTTGACGTCCAAGATGGCAACGTCCGCTTGAAAGCCAGCGGCAATCTTCGCTGCGTTTGCGCCTACCACGCCACCGCCGAGAATGGTGATGTGAGCAGGTGCCACGCCAGGTACACCGCCCAGCAAAATACCGCGACCTTGTTGGGGTCGCTCCAAGAACTTAGCGCCTTCTTGAATACTCATACGACCGGCTACTTCACTCATCGGTGTGAGCAAAGGCAAGCGACCATTCGCATCGGTCAACGTTTCGTACGCCAAGCAGACAGCCTTGCGTTGAATCATCGCTTCGGTCAGGGGACGACTGGCGGCAAAGTGGAAGTAAGTGAACAGAGTTTGACCTTCGCGGAGCAGTGGCCATTCGCTCGGCAGGGGTTCTTTGACTTTAACCACCATTTCGGCTTGGGCATAAACATCTTCAATGGTGCCAACCATTTTGGCGCCGGCTTGAAGATAGGCGTGATCGGCCAAACCAGAACCTAATCCAGCTCCGGCCTGCATAACGACCGTATGGCCGCGTTGCACCAATTCCTCAACCCCAACAGGAAGCATGGCTACGCGGTATTCGTCATCTTTGATTTCGCAAGGGACGCCAACAATCATATTCTTTCCTTTTCGATCGCTCTGGATGCACTTTTTCGTAAGTGCGATCGCGAAAAATACCCACCACAATTTCCCTACCTTCGAGAAAGCGTAGGCGCAAAGCGGCAAACCATCAAGCTAGGTGCCGGGGTTTATTTCGGACTGTTTATTTCGGACTTCGAATCTGATAAGGTACTCCCTGCGACATTCCCTCCCCGCCACTCCTCGTGTTGAAGCTCATTTCTGCTTATGTCGACGCCTAATTCCACTGAGAGAACCGCCTCTTCCAACGATGCTCTTCCAGTGATCAAAGAACCACCTACGTCAAAACTAGGAATCCTGCTCCAACTTGGACCGGGCCTCATTATCGCCGCATCCATTGTCGGCTCTGGGGAACTGATCGGAACTACGCTCACCGGTGCTCAAGCTGGCTTTACTTTGCTGTGGTTGATCGTGATCGGCTGCGTTATCAAAGTCTTTGCACAAATCGAAATCGGGAAGTATGCGTTGACCAGTGGCCTACCCACCCTCTCCGCGCTCGACAAGGTTCCGGGGCCCCGTCTTGGTAAGCGGGGAAATTGGCTGGTGTGGTATTGGTTCTTTATGTGGTTTGCCAGTATCGGGCAATTGGGTGGAATCGTAGGAGGTGTGGGGCAGTCGATGGCTTTGTCGATACCCATCACAGTTCAAGGCAAACAATACAACGATGTCCAAGATATGCGGACCAAGTTGACCATCCAACAAGTGCTTCAAGAGCATTTAGCGAAAGAAAGAGCCCAAAATCAAACGACCGATGCGGCGGAATCTGAATTGGCGACTGACCTGCAAAAATCGCAAGTCACGCCGGAACAAGTCGACGAGGCGGTGAAAGCCTACCAAGACAGATATCCAAACCGTAAGGCTGGAGCACTTCCCGACGATTTGGCTGAACCGATGGACGACCGCTTGTGGGCAATACCGTTTGCGGTAGTGACGTCGTTCCTGTTGGTGTGGGGACGATTTAATGTGGTGCTCATCCTGGCAACAGCCTTAGTTGCTGGCTTTACCTTCATTACCATCGGCAATGTGTTTGCGTTGCAGAGTGAACCTGCTTGGCGAATCACTCTTGCCAATATCGTCGATGGACTTAGTTTCCGTCTGCCACCTGACTCACCAAAAGGGAGTGGCCTAGCGATTGGCTTAGCGACGATCGGTATCATTGGAGTAGGTGCGGCAGAATTGATTCAATATCCGTACTGGTGCCTAGAAAAAGGTTACGCAAAGTGGACGGGCCGCGATGATGGTTCGTCACAATGGGTTCAGCGAGCTCGAGGCTGGATGAAAGTCATGCAAGCCGATGCCTGGGCATCGATGGTGATCTACACCGTGGCCACAATCGCCTTCTATTTGCTCGGAGCAGCCATCCTTCATCGTTGTGGCCTCGTACCTGATGATAGCAACCTTATTCGCACTCTTGCCGTCATGTATCAACCGGTTTTTTCAAGTGCCGCACCTGCATTGTTTCTGATCGGCGCATTTTCGGTTTTGTACTCAACCTTTTATGTAGCTAACGCCTCTCATGCTCGTACTTTTGCCGATGGATTGTGCGTAATTGGGCTTCTCGAAAACAACGATCAAAAGCGTGAGCGGGCGGTTCGCTACTTGTGCGGACTATTCCCCATACTTTGCTTGGCCGTATACTGGATTATGCCTGAACCAGGGCGTTTAGTTAAATTCAGCGGTATGGTTCAAGCGATCATGCTTCCGATGTTGTGCTTCGCTGCACTTTATTTTCGCTATCGGCATTGCCATCCAGATCTTCGTCCGAGTCTCTTCTGGGACATCGGATTGTGGATTTCAACGGTCGTGATGCTCATTATTGGTGTGTGGACTTTTCAGACTAACTTGCTTGCCTTTTGGAAAGCGATCGTTGGTTAACATTTCTCTTGCCGTATTGTTTTTTGCATGAAGCTTATCCTGGCCATCATACAACCGACGAAACTGCGAGCCGTGCGTGATGCGCTAACGGCCATTGGTGTCGATCGCATGACGGTTTGCGATGCGCAAGGGTATGGAAGACAGCGCGGCCAGTCGGCGACTTACCGTGGCGTGGAATACAAGACGAATCTTCTGCGCAAAATCGCACTCGAGATTTTTGTCAACGACGATTATCTGGAACGAACGGTCAGCGCCCTAGAAGCGGCGGCCCGTACCGGTTCAGAAGGAAACATCGGCGACGGTAAGATCTTTATCCTACCAGCCGTCGAAGCGATTACGATCGACGAAAATGTTCGCGGTCCCTCAGCCATTTAGTTTCACTAGAGCATTTGCTTCATGAGCCCATCAACACCCTATGTTGTTATCCTTGCCAAGAACTTGGCGACCTACTCGCAAATTCAACATGCGGCCCAGTCGCAAGGATTTTCTGTGTTGTGGGGCCAAAATATCGCTATTACCTTGCCCAGGATACCGACCGATGCCAAGGTCGAGTATTTGGTGGTGGACTTAAGTGACGACCGCTATGACTGTGCCGAAATCAAAAGCCTCGTCTCCGAAAAACATCCGCATACGAAACTGATCGCTTTCGGTCCCCACGTTCACGAAACTCGATTGAGCAAAGCTACCGAAGCGGGCTTTGATCAAGTAATGCCACGCAGCCGATTTTTTCATATCCTTGGCGAGTTGTTCACGACGCCCCAGAAGTAAAAGCTCTTTCGCTTTCCCTGACTTTATCGATAAGTAGCCCGCATGAGTTTTTCGTAGCTCGTAGCGTTTCGTTCGTAGCTCCTACTCAGCGCAGCGGTGCTCGTGCTCGTGCTCGTCATCGTGCTTGTGCTCGTGATCGTGATCGCTTGCAATTAGCGTCCCATCCACTGAGGCGACTTGCGACAATACGACGACGAATTACGACGACGAATTACGAAGTAAGAGCTACGAACTCCACCGCGAAATGTTTCCGCAGAACGAGTTTTTCCTAATTCCTAATTCCTAATTCCTAATTATTCCTCTCTCCGTTCGTCATCAGAACCGATCACATTACCGCCTCACAACGCTACGGCTTCAGGACAATCTTCCCCCCCAAGGTTCCTTCTTTGCGTACGGTGTTGGCTTCTTGCAAAGCATGAGCAGTAGCCGCTTCGCTCAACGGCAACACGCGATCGATACACGCATAGAGGGCGCCAGTGGATAGCCAGTGGTTGATCTGTTGAGCAGCGACGGCTTGAGTGGCCGCAGATGCTTTGAACATGGCGAATCCATGCAAACTGCAGCCTTTGACATAGAAAGGTCCGACAGGGAAGGGGGGACGAGCATCGCGGCCTGCCATCAAGATCATGCGAGCACAAGGCGCCATTGCAGCAACAGCCGTGTCGAAATCAGGCTCACGCAATGTTTCCCAAAAGACATCGACACCTTGAGGGGCGAGACGAGCCAACTCTTGAGCCCAATCACACGATCGATACTCAATCACATGATCTGCCCCAAGTTGTCGACAACGTTCAGCTTTATCTGCGGAACCTGCGGTTGTAATCACCTTGGCACCTCCAGCGCGGGCCATCTGCAAAACCATGGCACCAACCCCACCGGTTCCACCTCGAACAAAAATCGTTTCGCCCGACTTTAATCGGCCATGTTCAAAGAGTCCCAAATGAGCAGTGATTCCCACCAAGGCACACGCCGCCGCAGCTTCGTCGCTGACGTTGTCGGGAGTTTTATAGAGCCACTGGGGATCGACGGCAGCTAGTTCGGCAAAGGTTCCTTGACGTCCAAGCAACCCTTGATTGCTTCCCCAAACACGCGTACCGACCTTCCAATCTGTGACGTCACTTCCCACTTGCGTGATGATGCCAGCCAGATCGCAACCAATGATGAACGGCTGAGGGAGAGGCCAATAGTTCGCTCCATTGCGAATATATGTATCGATGGGATTTACCGACACGGCCTGGACCTTTACCAGGACTTCATGTGGCTTGAGCGCTGGAGCAGGTAGGTCTCCATATTGAATCACATCCGGAGAACCTGTTTTCTCGATAAATGCAGCTTTCATACCGTTCATTCCCGTTTGGCTTCAGCGTTGTTTTTACTCTGCGTTATTGTTCGGGCGAACGGCGTCCTCCATCACGCATACCATCCTCGACAATTCGAGAGCGATATTTGCGAGTCAATGCAGTTTTCGCTTCGCCCGGGGTCATCCAATCATAAATCTCGCGTTCTGTATCCGAGAATGTATCATACATATCTGCGAGTTCCTTAAAATCGGGGTCTTTCAATCTTCCCCGCGCCATGGCCGCAAAAATCCACTGGGTTAACGTAAAGTCGATTTCCGATTCGTTGGCATCATCCAGAATTTCGTTGGCCTGATCGCTCAAATAATTCCTGAGCTTATTGATTTCACTGGTATCGAGTGGACTGCCACCTGTCTCCATGCGACGACGGAAAAGCCCCTGAACGACAATTCGCAATTCATCGCCTGGCCGCAGTCCCTCATTGGGTCCACGTACCATGAGCCAATCGGGGCGTTCCCACAATAGATCGCGAGCCCACTGACGAAAAGCTTCTTTGTCCTGGTCCGTCATGTTCTGGGCCAAGTTGGCAACTCGCTTGCGTTGAACCACACCTTGCAAGCCTTCAATGCGTTGATCCATGGGCTTATCCAACAATTTCGCCCGTTCGTTGGTTGTTAACGAACGGAGCAAATTGATGTAGGCCCGGACCAAGTCGGTTGTCTGAACGGGATCCTCAGAGGCTGCGATTTTCTGGTGCACAGTTCGCAGTTTCTCTTGCTCATTCTCTGGCAAACGATCGAAATGCGATTTCACATCAGCAAGTTCTTGCAAACGTTCAGGAGTGCTTTGGGCTAACCAAGCTTCGCGAGCATCGGCATCCATGGGAACCCGCACGCGATTGACGTCCGATTCCTTCAAGAAGATTTCGAGATGTTTGAGTTTGGCCAGCTCGGGAAGAATGTCAACCGAATCGAGTTCGCGGAAAACTTGAAAATTGGCCAGCACGGGAAGATCGCGCAGCAAGTTGGTTCGTTCGCGTCGCACTTGGAAATTAGCCAGCAACAATCCACCCAATACACCGATGACCACAGTTGCTAACGAAAACAGCCACCAGCTTGTGCGACGTTTCTTCTGCTGCGTTTTGATATCGAGAGCGACCAACTCCATCGTGGTCTGAGTGAGTTTGATATCGGCAGGTGTTTGCGGCAATTCATCGAGCATGTTCCAAGTGGAACGCATCGATTCCAATTGATTTTTTAGTTTGGGATCACTGGCCAAGCGTTGCTGCAATTGGGCATTTTCTTCAGCCGTGAGTTCACCATCCAGAAAAGCGGTGAGCAATTCTTGATCGGAGTCGCTGTGGTCGTCGACCATCCAATGCTCTTGTGTATCATCGACGTCCTTCATTTGGCTCCTCCACTCTCTTCGCCGGGCGGCTGTGCCCCATGTTCCATATAGGGCTGTAGGATCTGCCTAAGGTTCTCGCGCGAACGACTTAAGAGAGAGCGAACCGCTTTGGTCGTCATCCCCATCGTATCGGCGATTTCTTGATAACTTAGGCCTTCAAATTTCGAAAGTAACAACGCCATCCGCTGCCTCTCAGAAAGCGAATTGAGAGCTTGGCGGACCATTTCTGCTCGCTCCGTTCCCTCCAAGCGGCGAACGGGCATCGCAGAACTCGAAGCGACTGCCAGTTGATCCATTGCGGGTATCGCTTGTTGCGAACCGGAGAAATCAACCATCTGATATTCACGTCGTCGCGACCGATCGCGCACCGCATTGGATGCGACATTGTTCGCGATACGAAAGATCCATGTCGAAAACTTGGCTCCAGGCACGTACGTCTTGCGAGCGCGATAAACTCGCAAAAACACATCCTGTACCAAATCGTCGGCTGTGTCTCGCTCACCGACCAAATGCTGCAAGATACGCTGCAACCTGGGTTGATAGTTCATTACCAACTCGGCGAACGCTTCAGCATCGTCGTCGCGCACTCTGAGCATGAGTTGCACGTCCGGATCATCTTCCGGAAGCGAACCAGACCCAACACTTGGTTCCAAGACCTACCCCCATTTCAAGCGGCGAAGTAACTCCAGTACCTCACGCCGTTCACCAGTGTAAGCCCTCGGAGAGCCCATTTCCAACGCCCCGCAGCACATCGCTAAGCGGGACGGTGAATAAACCCCGCCACTCTCACGCCGTCCCGCGAAAAGGGCGCAAAAATCCACTCGGTTTTGGTTACAATGTGAATATCTTCATTTTTGGGGATCTTGCTATCCCCATGAAGCGTCGAAATCGTCGCTACAATGGGGCGATTTCCACAATTCAACCACACACCTACAGACCACCTTACCCAAAAGAAGTAAGTTAAGTTTCAGGAAGATACAACGAAAGTCGGACAACAAAGGAAGGCAGTTGCCTAGGAATCCCCCTCTGATATGAGCGCCACGTTGACCGTCGTCATCGACGGAGAACCCGAAAAACAGTACATGCTTG
This sequence comes from Planctomycetota bacterium, assembly GCA_017303505.1. Lineage (GTDB taxonomy): Bacteria > Planctomycetota > Planctomycetia > Pirellulales > Pirellulaceae > JAFLCP01. Next base: position 9,114 of record JAFLCP010000107.1, read on the forward strand.
ATCCCGATCTGGAGTATCGGATCGGCCGTGGTAAGACGTGCCAAATTCCTTTGGGCGATCCATTAAGCTCTCGCGAACATGCAGCCGTGTTCCTAGACAATCGACAATGGCATGTCCGCGATCTGGAGAGTCGAAACGGCACTTTTTTGGGGCCACAAAAAATCGACGACGCTGTCCTGGTGAATGGCTCGATCATCCGAATCGGTTCAACCGAACTCCACTTCACCTTGCTGCAAGACCTCATCGTATTGAATGACAGTTCACCAGCTACCGAAACGTTGATGCTCGATATCCCCGCATTAAATGAACCGTTTTTGCGCGATCCGCGGCGTATGCTCAAAGATAAGAAACATGTCGAGGAGATTCTCGATCTCTATCAATTGAGCATTCAATTGCTTCGCAGCGACAATCCGGATGAAGTTTCCGCATTAGCCTTAGAAGTTTTAGCGGGCAGAACGAAAGCGTCCGTAATTGGATTGCTGTGGCTCGACGACAATGGCGCGTTGCAGCCATTGCGAGTACTTCCCGATCAAGAATCTGGAAAGACCAAGCTGAGTCGGAAGCTCACCGACATGGTGATTCGCAATCTACGAGCTGTGTGGTTCAAAGATCAGCGCGATCTCAAGGATGTTTCGCTCAAATCATTTGCCGATGTCATTTGCGTTCCCTTACTGCACGATGGCAAACCGCTGGGAGCTTTGCATCTTTACTGCGACCAAGAGCGTTTTAGCGAAGCGGATGTTGAGTTTTCAACGGCTGCTGCGCGGATTGTCAGCATGGCTTTGGTAAGAGCTCGGCGACAAGCGACCTTGCTGGCTCGCAACCAACAACTCGTCGCCCGCAGCGCCGATTTCGATGAGCTGCTGGGTGAAAGCCCACCGATGAAAACACTCAAGGAACGAATTGTTCGCGTGGCCGCCGCGAGTGGCTGCGTGTTGGTGCGCGGGGAAAGCGGCAGCGGTAAAGAACTCGTAGCCCGCGCTCTACATCGAGCTAGCCCACGCGCCGATCGTCCAATGCTCAGTGTTAATTGTGCCGCAATACCGGCTGAATTGATGGAAAGTCAGCTCTTTGGGCACAAAAAAGGGGCGTTTACAGGCGCAGACGCGGATCACCCCGGCTGGTTCCAGCAAGCTCATACAGGCACTCTGTTCCTGGATGAAGTGGGGGAATTAACGCTGGAAGGCCAAGCCAAGCTATTGCGAATTTTGGAAGGCCATCCGTTCCTGCCAGTGGGCTCAAAACAAGAAGTGCGTGTTGATGTTCGCGTCATCGCAGCCACCAATCGCGATCTCAGCGAATTCGTTAAACAAAAGCGATTTCGAGAAGATCTCTTTTATCGCTTAAGCGTTTTCGAGTTGATGATTCCACCTTTGCGCGATCGCGGTGCCGATATCGAAAAACTGGTGGACCATTTCTTCGACCATTTCCGTCGCTTGCATGGCCGCCAACGTTTGCAGCTTTCCGATGAAGCCAAACAAGTCTTGCTGAAGTATCGTTGGCCAGGCAACGTTCGCCAACTGCGAAATGTCATTGACTCAGCTGTAGTTATGGCCGCCGATGATCAAATCCGCCCTGCGGAACTCGGCCTGCGAGAAGCTAGCAGTGAACCACTGGAGACATTACGACTTGATCTGTGGGAAAAGAAACTGATCCAAGAAGCCCTACAACGCGCCGGCGGTAAAGTGCCGGAAGCAGCCAATCTGCTGGGACTCAGTCGAGCCACGCTCTACCGAAAGCTTGACGAATATCAGATCGAACGACCATAAGAAGATTGCCACTCACATCGCAGTGTGATGTCTCATGCCTTATCCAGTGTGAATCAAGCAGTTCAGCAACACGAATTCCACGTTGGATTGGAACCGTTGGTATCACGGCGGCGTGGACCGGCCACTTCAGGTCCGAGATGCTGAATACGATTTTCACCATCCACAAACACAACTTTGGGATCGACTCCTTGGCTCTCGACCACATCATCGGTCACAAATCCGTAGGTGGCGATAATGATCAAATCGCCCGGTCGCACCAAATGGGCCGCAGCTCCGTTAACGCAAATGTCGCGTGAACCTTCTTCGCCAGTGATCGCATACGTTTCCAGTCGCGTCCCACGTGTCACGTTCCAAACATGTACCGACTCGAACGGTGCGATGTTTGCAGCTCGCATCAAGTCGGGTGGAATCGTTAGACTACCTTCATAATCCAGATCCGCTTGAGTCACGGTAGCTCGGTGAATCTTGGATTTCAAAAACTTGCGAAACATGTCGCGATTTCCATGGAACAAAGCCATCGCCCAAGAGTTCGAACTATCCTGCGGCGAAACGAACCCCATAAATCACTAAACAAACGCTCAAGCGATTCATAGATCAGTGAGCGAGACTAGAGGGTTGTTTATCGTTCTTATTGTAACGTAAAGAACCTAACAGGGCGTGGCCTATTTGCGAAGTAAGTTCGCCAAAGCGGCTTCAAATTTGTGTCCAGCTTCCGCCAATTGCTCAGCTGTAACCGTAAGTGGTGGCAAAAAAACCATCCGATTTCCTGACGGCCCAGAAGGATGCAACAGCAAGCCCTCTTTCAGACATTCGGTCGCCAACAGCGAAACGGTTCGAGCCACCTCACTTAGCGCTCCGTTGGCTTCCGTCGAATTGGGCCAACCGTCGCGCCAATCGAGCACAGCCACAACACCTCGGCCTTGAATTTCGACTGGCAAATTCCAACGGGCTTGAATGTCCCGAAAAATCGCTCGCAGTGTTTCGCCGATACTAGGTAGCGCTGATTCGATTTCAGTGAGCCAGCGGAGCGCGGCCGAGCCAATCGCGCAGGCCAACGGTTGAGCGGCAAAGGTCTCCGATTCGCTGCCGTTTGGTAAGCTGTCGATAAGTTCTGCAGTGCCAACCACAGCCGATATAGGAACCAGTCCACCACCGAGCGACTTTCCCAACACAACCAAATCAGGTTGCCAGCCTTGAGTGTGTGACATCAAGCGGCCACCACCTCGTCCCAATCCAACTTGTATTTCGTCAGCGATAATGAGACCTCCGAATCGATGAACCAACGCTCGGAGTTCTTGAAAGAAAACATTTGGTGGTGCGATGTAGCCTCGAGCCCCCAACATCGGTTCGACCAATACTGCGGACAGAGGGACATCACAGCGGGAAAGCTGATCGTCTATCTGCTGCAACACATCATGCCAAGCAACCGTTTCCTGAACCGAAGCGGCATCGGAAGGGTAGGGGAATCGATAGATAGGGCCGTTCCAAATTCCAGGCCAAGGATAGTCGACCGAAAAAGTTGCTGCATCCGAAAAAGGCTGAGTCGCCAAAGAGCGACCGTGATATCCAAACTCAAAACAGACAATCGCTCCTGGCTGATTGCGGAGTGCGATCTTCAACGCGGTCTCTACAGCCCGAGCACCACTCACATTGAAGAGCACCTTACCTAAACCGGCTTGCCACCCTAGAAAAGCCAATAACTCTTCGGCAAACTCGATCATGGCCGTTGAAGGGAGTTGAGTTAATTGCGAGAGGCACCGCATTTGGCGTTCGGCGGCCTTGATCAAGCGATCGGGGGTATGCCCAAAATTGATCGCGGAGTATCCGCAGCGAAAGTCGAGGTATCTTTTTCCTTCGACATCAAAGAGATAAACATGTTCGGCTGAGGCCCACACTGGCCCGGCTTGAGGATCGTGGGGCCGGCCAAAGCAACGCCCAACGGCTTGAGTCAACCGTGTTTGCCAGGCTTGATTCTCAGCCACCCGACTTTCCCTGTCGACTTAAGAAACGCGCCACAACATCGGGAATAATCTCTGCAGGAATAAATCGATCTAGATGACGCTCTCCCCCTAACATAGCAATTTGTTTGATCAACGAACTCGAAACGTGCACGTATTCTTCATCCGCCATCAGGAATACCGTTTCGATTTCTGCATCGAGCTGTCGATTGGCCATCATCATGGTGAATTCACCAGCGATATCTGTGAGCGGTCGAACGCCACGAACCATCACGCGTGAGCCAAGTCGACGCACAAAATCAACTGCCAAGCCATCGAACAATTCAATCTCGACGTTGCTCCATTTCCCAGTGACTCGTCGAATCAGATCCGCACGTTCCGACGGTTCAAACAGCGGCTCCTTTCCCGAGTTGATGCCGATACCAACGATCAAGCGATCATAGAGCTTGGCAGCTCGCTCGATGATGTGCAGGTGCCCTACTGTGACTGGATCGAATGACCCCGTGTAAACAGCGATCGCACTGGAAAGGGACTTACTCATGGAACAACTCACCTATGTTTCATGGCTCTAGCTCGATAACCACGCCATCATAACCAACAAACAGAGTGAACCCTACGACAACATCGCAGATTCACAGAATATCTCGTCAACCATACACTCAAGAGAAAAGGCCAGCGATTTCAGGCTTGGAAAGATGTCGATTCGATAAGTAATACACCACCATTTTTCCGATAGCGTAGATAATCATCATAACAATTCCGATTATCATGCCGACAGACATTGAAACAACCATTACCTGAAAGGCATCGGGGGGAACGTCTCGCCCCATATCCTCCGGACTCACTTGCATAAAGCTCGACATCGTAAAAACTTGCTGCGTAATGCCAAGACCGACACGCAGCACCTCAACCAGCAAGCCGATCTTGCAAGATAAGCGACTGATATTTAAGCCCCACTGTTTGCGGGACATTAAACCAAGAGCTCCAACAAGTAAGAGCACACTGAGCATCACATTGACACCTGCAAAGATCAAGCCAGGGATGCGAAATGGGGCTTGCGCTTCTTGCATCTTTTGCATTAGGACATTGTCTGCTTTATTCATCGACTTAAACATATCTTCGAATACCAATGCCAATACGGTTCCCGCACCACTTAGCATTCCGAGGAATCCAAAGATCAGGAACAGCACAAAAATGATGGTAAGCCCTGTGGTTTGAACGGGAACAGCTCCAGCGTTTGGCCCCGCCTGCCACGATTGTGGATTTTGATAGGTGTTGGTTGGCGGAGCGAAGGGACTATTCGATTCCATGTTTTAACTCACTTTGCGATAGGATTACGCATTGACTGACTGGAGTGCTAAGATGAGACGCTCTATATCTTCGTAGTTGTTATAGCCGTGCGTCGCAATTCGCAGACGCCCGAGGCGGCAACTCAATACGACGCCTTTATCGATGCAATTCTGCCGTACCTTGTTAGGCTCGTGCTCACGCCATGAGAAGGAAATGATACCGCTTTGGTGTTCCGCTGCGTTAGGCCTGGTGAGAATCGCACCGGATTCACGCAAACGTTTTTCAGCGTAACAGGCAACATCAAGTACGGCGTCTTCCCAAATCGTTGGCCCATACTTCTGACGCATTTGTTGCATTAGCTGAAGGCTCGCGTTCAATCCTGCAAAGCCAGCCATATTGTGCGAACCACCTTCATATCGCGCGGCGCTGTCTCGATACTTGAGCTCGGTGGCGGCGAACGAAAAACTCCCTTGTACGCTGTTCCAGCCAACGCCCACCGGACGCATTTTCTCCAAGTTCGATTTGCGAACATAGAGAACACCCGCACCTTCAGGCCCCAAGAGCCACTTATGCCCATCGGCAATAACAAAATCGACGGGCGTTTCTTGAACATTTAGGGGATAGATTCCTAAGCCTTGGATCGCATCCAACGATAACAATATCCCTCGGCGATTGAGCTCGATCGCAAGATGATGAACATTGAGCCGATAGCCGCTCGCGAATCCAACCCAACTGATGGCCACTAAACGGGTTGAAGGGGTGATCTGTTTTAGAATTTCGTCGACAACTAATTCACCATCCGCAGGCGGATCATATATTTGAACCTCAACACCTTGGCTGGCGAGTTGTTTCCATGGCAGAAGATTGGAGGGAAACTCGTTGCCAACGGCGAGGACCGCATCACCCGTTTTCCAGGGAAAGCCGGCGGCAATAAAGTGGATACCTAGCGTCGTGTTGGGGACCAAAGCGATTTCGTCGGGGGAAGCCCCCAACAAGTCCGCCGCATTTTGTCGGCATGCGGTCAAATTCCCGGACCACTGCAGCCAGGGAACATCCCCTTCGTGAACGGCTTGGTCTAGCCATTTTTGAATAGCAGTTCCCGTGGGTAAGGGGAGGGGAGCAACTGCTGCATGATCTAAATAGGCAAACCGACGGCAAATCGGCATCCAACTTCGGAATTCGGCCCGAAATTCGGCGAGTTTTTCTGGTCCTAACATCCGATTTTCTAACCCCAAAATTTGGCCCATAGGCGATTTGGCCCGATTTTTGGGCCAAATAGTCGGGGAAAACGTCAGAAATCCCCCCGAAAACTCGCCACTTTAGAGAAATTCTACGCAGAATGAAATGGCTAGGTGACACCAAGCGATCTTGAACTATACTGATGCCAGTGGCCTTAATGGCATAGGTCATCAACGCGACGAGCATCCGAGGTAGTAGATGCCAAAGGTATTTTGTCTGATCGGACTGGGAGTAGCAGCTCTCATCCTTGTTATCTTTATTGCCGACCTCCTCTTTGGGTTGATCGGTATGAAGAACCTTGCGCCATTTTATATGGCCAGTATGTTGATGGATATCATGTTCATCATCAGCGCTGGCGTTCTGGCCTTTCTCAGCTGGTCCACCTACAAAGAACAAAAGTAGCGTATTGCCACTTTTGCTACCCATCTTCCTGCCAAAGGTACAATCCCTCTCGGCGTGCGTTTTCGTTATCACTTAAACGCGGTACGATTACCAAGATCAAATATGATCTTCGTCACAAGGGGTTCTCATTTTGTCCGGCAACACGTCTGAAGCTCTCTGGCAACACCAGAAAAAAACGATCGGGGAACTGGAGTGCAACCTAGTTGTACCGACTCGAGTTAAAGCAACGCATCTCATTACGATATGCCATGGCTTTGGTGCCCCGGGCGATGATATGCTCGGCCTAGTTCCCTGGTTCTTGGAAGAGATGCCAGATGACTTACGCCATCTGAGACCCGCTTGGCTTATCCCGGCCGCTCCTTTGTCGCTTGAGGCCGATGGCTTTGGCGACGGACGAGCTTGGTGGCGATTGAGCATTCAAACGATGCTCGATTCATTCGCTGAAGGCCACTATGACGTACTGCGGCACCATATTCCCGATGGCATCGACTCCGCTCGTCAAAAATTGACCGCCACGATCGAAGAGACATTACGGGAACTGGATTTACCTCATAGCAAGCTCGTACTTGGAGGCTTTTCCCAAGGCGCGATGCTCTCGGTCGATACTGCGTTGCGAGGCTTAGCCGAAGCACCAGCAGGCCTGTGGCTATTCTCAGGCACGCTGATCTGCGAACCACAATGGAAACCACTCGCCGCGCGATTGAACCACAGCCAAATCGTGCAAAGCCACGGAACACTTGATCCGATTTTGCCGATGATAACGGGCAAATGGTTATGCGAGTTGCTCCGCGAAGGGGGCAACCAAGTCGATTTCATCTCATTTGTCGGCCCGCATACAATTCCTCCAGAGTCCATCACCGCGTGTTGGAGATCTTTCGAGAAGTTGAAGTAGAATCTAATAGAACGCCCACGTTGTTGATTGGCTGAACTTAATCTTTAGCTCGAGCTGCCCAATATGTTCTTCACACTTCCGCGAAATTTTTGGCTCAGTTGCCTGTGGGCCTTTACCTGCGTGCTGTTGTTGGCCACCTCCAGTTCGGCCCATCATCCCTTCCATGTCGCGACGGCTGAAACGCGATGGAATTTGGAAACCAAGAAACTGGAAGTCAGCATTCGTTGTCATCCGATCGATTTAGAGACCGCCTTGCGCCGCCGAACGGGCAAGAAGATCGATCTCGATACAACCGAAAATGTAGATCAACTACTCACTGAATATCTCCGCGAAACGTTCCAACTACACCAAGGCCCACTCCCTGCACCTGCACCCGGTCCAACACCTGAGGCAGCGCTCTCCACTCCCAATGTTTCGACGGACGCCTCTGCTAAGGAAACCCAAACGGATGCACCTTCTGCTGCTGCAACGGCAACGAGCAACGCTGCAGCGAAAACGACCGATGCGAAGTTGGCCAAACTTCATTGGGTCGGTAAAGAAATTGACATGAAATGGGCATGGCTCTACCTAGAACTTGAGCCGGCCGACATGCAACAAGAATTGCACATGACCAATACTATTTTGATGGATGTGCTTGACGATCAATCCAATACCGTGATCATCCGCCTGGGATCGCAGCGTCAATCGCTGATGTTTCATCAAAAGAAAAGAACGCTTCCTTTTCCACGCCCCAGCGATTTCGCAAAGCAACCTGAATAACGAATATGCGCGCCGAAATAATCTCCATCGGAGATGAACTTACCAGCGGACAACGACTCGACACCAACAGTCAATGGTTAGCTCAGCGACTGACGGATCTCGGCATTCATGTTATCGCTCATTCGACCATCAGCGATGACATGGCCATTAATGTCGAGGTATTTCGTACCGCCGCGCGTCGAGCTGATATCATCCTCTGTACGGGCGGCCTGGGCCCCACCAAAGATGACTTAACTCGCGAGGCCTTTTCAGTGGCGTTTGAATTGCCGCTGGAAACCTACCCAGAAGCGCTCGCCCATATCGAAAAACTCTTTCAGGCCCGGCAGCGGGTCATGCCGGAACGCAACAAAGTTCAAGCGTTATTCCCTAGCGGTAGTCGAATCATTCCCAATCCACATGGCACAGCCCCAGGCATCGACTTAACGGTCACCCATACCGACCATTCGGCTCGCTTCTTCGCACTGCCGGGCGTCCCGGCCGAAATGCGACAAATGTGGGACGAAACCGTACAACCTCGTTTAATAGCAGAATGCGGAGCGGGCCAACGCCAAATTCGCTACGCAACGTTGAAGTGTTTCGGCATCGGTGAAAGCGAAGTCGAAGTACGCATGCCTGACCTGATCGCCCGCGATCGTATTCCGCGTGTCGGTATCACTGCCAGTCGCGCGACCATCACTTTGCGAATCGCAGCGGAAGGTGAATCGATCGAAGCATGCCAAGAAATGATGGCTCCAACCATTGCCGAAATTCGAGAACGACTCGGCGATATTGTCTATTCCGAAATCGATGAAGAACTTCCCGATACTCTCTTCAAGATGCTGCAACAGCGAAACCAAACCGTAGCCACCATCGAATATGGCGAAGCCGCCTTGCTGGGCCATTGGTTATCGCAAGCTCAGGATCGATATCGCACGGAGAATTCGCGGCACTGCTTTGTTGGCTCGATCAGCTTCAGTGATTTAGCTCAAGCGACTCGCCATGGTGATGCAGACGGAAACACACAGGCTGTCCTGCATTCGGTAGCAGAGTCATGGCATCAACAATTCGATTCCGATTGGATCGTCATCGTTGGGCCCTATCCCAAAGTTCACTCGACGATTGAGAATGTCGCAGCGGGCCATAAGAACTTGAGCGACATTGCTCCCATTGATTTTGCCGTTTCACGACGCAACGGAGCAGCGATTGAAATCACCCACAAGCAAGTCGCGATGAGCGGCCACCCTGATGTGCTGAACTATCGAATCGCCAAAGCCGCATTGGACCAACTGCGTTATTCGCTCTTGTCGTCGTCATCTTGAAGATCACTAGGGGCTCCCCCCAATGACCAATCGCGACGCTGACGACTGCTTGGAATCCCCATTTTCTTGCGATATTTGGTGATTGTACGGCGAGCAACATTTAAGCCGTGTCCAGCTAATGCTTTCACCAAATCATCATCGCTCAGCGGGTTCTGCTTATCTTCTTTATCGATGATTTCTTGAAGCTTGACGCGGATGGTGTCCCAGGCAACATCTTCGCCATCCTCGCTGCGAGTACCACCCACGAAAAAGCGTTTCAATGGCATAATACCGCGCGGAGTCTGAACCCATTTATCATCGACGGCTCTCGAAACGGTGGTGACGTGCACCCCAACTTGGTCCGCGATCTGTTGCATCTTGAGCGGTTCAATCGCTTCTGGACCTTGCTCCAAAAACTTGCGTTGATAATCGATGATTGCTTGCGAGACTTTTTGAAGCGTCGAACGACGTTGCTGAATTGCGTCGATCAACCATTGGGCTCCGACGACTTTCTTTTTGATAAACTCTTTTTCAGCAGCAGTAGCCTCACCACTCATCAACCGGCGTCGGTAGTATTCGCTGATTCGCAGCGTCGGTAAGCGATCATCTTCTAACTTCACCACATACTTACCATTTTCGTCGAGTTCAACGATAACATCGGGGGTAACCGATGGAACATACGTCTCCATAAATGCTCGCCCTGGCTTCGGATTGAGCAGATGGAGTTCTTGTTTGGCTTCTTGAATGGTCTCGATAGACAAGCCGGTCTTCTTTTGGATCAACGGCAAACGATTTTCGGCCAAGTCTTCCAAATGATCCTCGATCAGACGTTTCATCTCATCGAAGTAATTCATTTCAGGACGCAGTTGATTTAACAAGCACTCGCGTAAATCGCGGGCAGCAATCCCTGGCGGATCCAATGCCTGCACCACTCGCAGTGCTTCTTGTGCAATTTGAAAATCTTTATCGGTATGATCGGTTGGCAATAAGTCGCGGAGGCTGGTGCGAAAGTAACCACCGTCACGAGCATCAAGGCTCGAAATAATCTTCTCTGCCATCACTTCCACTTGATCGTCGATATCAAGTTCGGCAAGTTGATGAAGCAGATAATCATTCAGCGATTCGGGACGGGCCACGGCATTGGCCATCATGTCAAGATAGCGATCCCCATCCTCATCGATTCGACCGCTGGAGCGTCGGAAATCATCAAAGGTGTTCGGCATTTCCTGGTCCATGTTAAACAGACGCTCAAAGTCGTCTGCATTGGACTGGTTATCCTGAACAACTAACTCGCGTTCCACGTCGGATAAAGAAGTCGATCTTTCTTGGTCCTCATCTTGGACATCCGGTAAAGCGGGATCCACATCTTGCTGTTCGAGCATAGGATTCTCGCTCAGCTCTTGGTCGATACGTTCCTGCAGCGCAGCGATGGGCATCTGTAAGATTTCCATCGATTGAATCATTCGCGGAGCCAAGGTTTGCTTCTGCAACTGCTTGGCTTCCATCCCGTATGATAAACGCATCCCCGTTCGTCCTTATGTGTTTGACCGTTAGGAAAGATCGGTCTTCGCCTCGCAGATTCTGCGTCTCCGATCCCCTACCGCGTTTCCTCTATATTGTACCATTTTTTATGGCACAAGCGGAAAAATTCCGTTGTGCCAGACCGATACGGCACAACAATTGCACCTACTGGGCAACAATGAGCCCACAAAGAGAGTATTTCTGGCGATTGTGGGCAAATTTCTTCCGCGTCCGTTCGGATTAGGCCTCAAAAACCGCTCGTTTTTGGGGGGAATGAGCCCCATTTTCTGAACTAGTCCGTATAGTCGGACGTATACCCGCCATTGTTGCTAGCCGATCGTAGCCAATGCTTCGATTGTGCGATATAACAATCGCTAATGTTCGATGCTTTCCTTTTTTGTTCACTCCAGTTGAAGGTTTTTGTATGAACGTGTTTCGCGGCCTGCGTGCCCCGGTACTCCGTAAACTATTCGCGGGACTTCTGGTGTCCGCTCTCAGCATCACCGGTGCCGCTTCGCTCAGCGCACAAGAAGAAGATGCTCTCTTGACCATCGGTTCGAAAGCTCCAGCCTTGGATGTCGAACATTGGGTGCAAAACGGCAACGGCAAGTTCAAGCCTGTTACCAAGTTTGAAAATGGCAAAGTTTATGTGGTTGAGTTCTGGGCCACCTGGTGTGGACCATGCATCGCCAGCATGCCTCACTTGGCAGAAACCCAAAAACAATACGCAGAAAAAGGCGTACAGCTGGTATCGATCAGTGACGAAGACCTGGAAACCGTTGAAGGTTTCTTGAAGCGCGAACTCGCCGAAGCCGGTGAAGGCGAAGGCGAAGGCGAAAAGAAAGAAGACGCTCCTAAGACCTATCGCGACCTAACTTCCGCTTACTGCTTGACCACCGACCCAGATGGTTCGAGCCAAAAAGATTACATGGAAGCCGCGAAGCAGAATGGTATTCCAACCGCTTTCATCGTCGGCAAGTCCGGTGAGATCGAGTGGATCGGTCATCCCATGGAAATGGACGAACCTCTCAAGTCGGTCGTCGAAGACAAATGGGATCGGGCTGCTTACATCGCTGACTTCAAAGCCAAGCAAGAAGCTCAAGCGCAAATGCAAAAGCTCTTCGCTTTGCTCAATCGCGGCAAGATGGACGAAGCGACCAAAATGCTCGACGAGTTGATCGAGAAGACCAAAGATGCTCAAAGCAAGACTCAATTCCAGATGATCAAACTGCAAGTCATGTTGCAGGATGAGAGCAAGAAGGAAGAAGTAGCTGCCTTCGCTAAGACCGTTCTCGACAGCGCTGCTGAAGATCCAATGATGATCAATCAGTTGTGCTGGGCCTTTGTGCAAATGACCGAACAAGGCCAGATCGATAACCCTGAATTGCTCAAGACCGCTTTGACCGCTACCGCTGCTGCAAGCGAAAAAGCTGAAGCTGAAAGCAAGGGAGCGATCCTCGATACATTGGCTCACTTGTATCAGTTGACCGGCGACCTCGACAAAGCCATCGAGACCCAGAAGAAAGCTGTTGCTTCTGCTGGTGAAGAAATGAAGGCTGAACTCGAAGAGTTCCTCAAGAAGCTAGAAGAAGAAAAGGCTGGCAAGTAATCTGCTTGCCCGACCGAAGATTGAATTCCATCCGAAACGCCCGCTCCACAAAAGCGGGCGTTTTTTTTGCGCGCTGCGACTCGCCTCGTTTAACCCGTATGCCGAAGGCTAGGCCGCGTTGGACTTATTGCAAATTAGGAATTACGAATTAGGAATTAGGAATTAGGAAATCCTCGCACTGCGGAGACTTTATGCGGTGGATGTCCTAATTCGTAATTCGTAATTCGTATTCGTCACAACTCGCGACTGTTGACTTCACGCTTCATCCATTTGGCGCTGATGAGAATGACGAGTCCAACGCGACCTAGCCTTCGGCATACGGGTTAAACGAGGGTCCTCTCTACTCACTCCTTACTACCATCTACTCTCTCGCGCAGCGCGCCCTAGAGCTTTTGACGGCCGGTCAATGCGTCGGCCAGAACTTCACGGTTGGTATACTCCAAGATACTGCCGCTGGTTACTCCGCGAGCCAACCGCGTAATTTCGACCGGATACTCAGCTAACTGGTTCGAGATGTGCAGCGATGTTCCATCACCTTCCACGTTTGGATTCGTCGCCATAATCACTTCAGAAAAGTTACCGACCCGCACTCGATCGACTAACTTCTCGATCGTCAACTGCTCCGGTCCGATGCCATCTAGCGGCGAAATCCTACCCAACAATACATGATACAGGCCACGGTATACGCCCGCCTGCTCCAGAGCCATAAGATCACGCGGCTGCTCCACCACACATAATCGGCTCGAGTCACGACTCGGATCTGCGCAAATGCCGCACAATGGGCCTTCCGACAAGTTGTAACAACTCGAGCAATATCGCACGTTCTTGCGAACCGCCACAATCGCTTCCGCGAGAGCATTCGCCTCGCTTTCATGAACGCGCAACAAATGATAAGCCAAGCGTTCCGCTGACTTACGCCCCACTCCAGGCAAACGCCCTAGTTGCTGTATCAATTCCGTGACCGATTTAGAAATTTCATTCATAAAGAAGCGGTTTATAGATCCTTGAGCAATTCGCTCATCCCTGGAAGCTCAATACCACCTGTTAATTCTTGGATGGCCGCAATGTGTAGCTTTCTCGCTTCCCGAACCGCCTGATCAATCGCCACCGCAACCAAGCCTTGTACGTGTGGTGAATTGCCTTGCACCATCAATGTCTCCTCGATGGTTACCTGCTGCACTTCCCCCAAGCCATTCATGATGACAATTACTTGTTGGCAACTGCTCGCGCCGCGGACCCGTTCGCGCCTCAAGCGCTCTTTCGACTCCTTCATCTTCTCGCCCATCGACGCGGAGTTCTTGAGCAACTTGGCTAGACCAGTGAGATTGTTAAACACAAATTAACCTTTCCGATCTAAATGCGATCGCGGTGCTGAGGGAGGATCAATTCGAACCAACTCACCTCCCAAAGTATCAACCAGTGCTTTTACCATAGGATGCTCGGCAACCTGTCGCATGCGTTGATTGCGTTGCATCAAACTGTTGGGATCATTTGCGGGCCGAGCTTCGGATGGAGAAACCGTTCGATCAGGGACCGTTTGAAATTGAACTCGAGTTGGGCGGCCCAAGACATTCTGCAATTCACGTTCCACAATGCTCTTGCGATCGGTTCGCTGCAGATGCTCGATCGCATGCTGGCTCCGTTTTTCAAAACAAACACTCAAGTGCTCGTTATCAACCCACATCGCATCGACGCTGAGCGTCGCAAAATCTGCCAACAATCCCTGCAAGCGATCGACAGTAGCTCCCCAAACTTCTTTTGCGTTTTTACTATCCACCGCTAAAACGGCTGGGGGCGAGGAGGTTGCCACCGGCGCCGCTACGGCTACTGCAACATGGGCAGGTGCCTCAGCCACTGCTACACCGGCAGGCGCTGGGGTTTGCCGACCACCCGGCACACCAGCGTTTCCAGCCCCATCCGCAACGGGCGCGGGAGATGTCGCAGTCGGTCGCGACGATTCGACATGACTTTCATGGTTCGAGTTGGGTACCGATGAACTACCCAGTGAACTGCTCATTGAACTACTCTGGGCCGTCGCCGCTGTAACGGGTTTAACGTCTACTTCGACGGCCGCAATCGGTGGCGAGGCAGCCGCTACTGCCCCGGCCCCAGCGCTCACAGCAGTAGAGGTGGCCGGCGTTACTACGGCTTCAACGTTTTTTTTTTGCTCGATCGGCGAAGTGGCCTGCGGCGCGGGCTTAGGTGCGACTGGGGGAGTAGCGTCTGGGTTCGCGGCAACCGCTGGAACCGAGCTTGAAAGAGAAAAAAGATCTTCTAAACGATGCAGCTGAGCAATTTGTACCAGCGTCATTTCCAACAATGTCCGGCCATGCATGCTGTGCCGCATGCGTACCAAAGACTCATCCAAAATCTGCATCGCGGCAATCAGGCTTTGCATTCCCCAGCGGCTTGCTTGATCGCTCAACTGTTCGGGGGTGATAGAGTGCACATGCCGCAACAGATCAGCAGGAGCCCCTACGCTTCTGGTCATGAGGTCGCGCAAATAACCCAACAGTTGTTCGGCGAACTGCCCCGGCTCAACACCTTGCCCAACCGAGGCCTCGACCGCTTGCAACACACTCACTGCATCATGCGCAATAAACCGTTCGACCATTTCCCATAAGCTGGAATCATCGGCAGTCCCCAACAATTCTTGGACACTTTCGACTGTGATTTTGCCTTCGGAAAAACTGAGGATCTGCTCCAAAAGCGATTGGCTATCGCGCATCGAACCGGCAGCTCGACGAGCAATCAAAGCCAATGCTTCATCATCGGCTTGGAAGCCTTCCTGCTGGCAGATATAGCGAAGTCGGTCTTGAATCGCATCTTTCTTTACCGGCGGAAAATCGAACCGCTGGCAACGCGATAAGACAGTGATTGGAATCTTCTCAGGATCGGTCGTACAAAAAATAAACTTGACGTGCTCAGGTGGCTCTTCCAATGTTTTGAGCAACGCGTTGAAGGCTTGCGTCGTCAACATGTGGACTTCGTCGATAATGTAGATCTTGAACCGAGACCGGCTGGGGCGAACATTCACATTCGCTCGCAACTGTCGAATCTCTTCAATACCGCGGTTCGAAGCACCGTCGATTTCCAGTACGTCCATGTCTTCACCGGCATCGATCGCCCGAGCGATGTCGGAATCCAAATCGGGATCCGCCGTTGGGCCCGTTCCCGCATTCAGGGCTTTGGCAAAGATGCGTGCGGTTGATGTCTTGCCAACTCCGCGAGCGCCGGTAAACAGATAGGCATGCCCAATGCGCCCGGTACGAATAGCGGTTGCTAAAGCCTGAGACACATTCTCTTGACCGACCAATTCAGAAAAACTCTTCGGTCGGTAACGACGGGCAACTACCGTGTAACCAGCATCCGTTGCAACTTGACTCGCCTCTTTCTCAGCCATGGCTCAGCGCCTTCAAAAGATGTTAATTCAAGCAGAGGAGCTAGTCGGGTTCACCTGCAGCAAATCGCACAACCTCATGCCGCGAATGCGAACATGCAGGCAAGATACTCATTAGAGAGTGCTTGAGTGGAGAAAACAACTGAGGGAGAAAACAACTGTGCGTCAGAGGCCCTCGCACAAGAGTACCTCGCTTATGGCTGCTACAATTAAGTCCTGACCAGGTTCACGGCTCCCCCTCGCGAGAGCCCCTGTCGCACAGTTCAGAAGCTGCCGAATCCGACAGCGTGTTGGGTATCATATCCACTGAGAGGGTAGGGGACTAGGCCCGATGGACAAAACGGGGCGGAGTCACCCCGTTTTGCATCTCAAAACAACCATTTATCGCTTACCGTGAGAACGATTTCCGCCTCGGCCGCGACCACCTTGATTTCCGCCATGGGAATGGCCCCCCTGATTCCCGCCACCTTGGCGATTTCCACCGCCACCCCGTTGGTCTGGTCGATGTCGAGCTTCGATGTTCGTCGTTACCAGAATCTTGACGGTATCTTCCCAAGTTGGGATGGCCGCATGGATTCCGTCCTCATCTTCCGAAGCTTCGATTTCGTCAGCTAACAAACCTGGCAGGTTATAGCCTTCGCTCAAATCAAGCTCTTCATTATCAAGATCGGCTGCAGGCCCAACAGCTGCATCAGGTCGGCGACCACCGCGACGACGACGACGGCGTCCACGTCGCTCCGATGCCGATGGCTCAACAGGTGCAACTGCGTCATCATCTACGACAACATCTTCCACCACTTCAGCTTCATAATCGAGGTCTGCATCATCGATGCCTCGCTTAGGAATATCGCGTTTGCTGCGATTATCCCGTTCGTCTGGTCGAGCGGCTGGGCGAGCATCGGCTGCTTCGCCCCTTCCGGCACCACCTCGACGGCGACCGCGGCGACGACGACCACGACGTTCCGGCATCGCTCCCTCTTCGGACGCTTCTTCAAAATCACCTTCCGCTTCGACTTCCCAAGCAGGAGTCGCTGGACGTGGCTTTTCGGCTCGTCCACGCGGTGGACCGAAACTTAAATCATCCACCTCGTCGCCATCGACTTCGACAAACGGTTCATCATAGATCGGTGTTTCATCGCGTCGCGACTCAGCAAAGCGAGTATCGCTGCGTTCTGAGTTGCTGCGTTCTCCCGTCCGTTCGCTACGACGATCTGGACGCCCGTCTCGTCGGCCTCCGCGCTGGTCGCGGCCACTTCGACGTTCGCTCCGCTCGCCGTCACCCGAATCACGAGCTGCAACTTCACGAACTGGTGTTTCGCGGGTACCAGCATCTCGAGATCCATTTTCGCGGACATTCGCATCGCGCGAACTTCCCTCACGGGGACCGCGATCACGGCCACCTCGGTCGCGACGTCCCGATTCGCGAGCTTCATTTTCTCGAGGCCCGGCAGCTTCACGGGAGGCAGCACCGTCACGGGGGCCACGCTCACGTGCTACAGGTTCACGTGCTCCAGATTCACCTTGAGCCGTATCTCGTTCAGGTCGGCGTCCACGATCATTACGGTCACGATCGTTACGATCTCGGTCATTGCGGTCACGGTCATTGCGGTCACGGGGGCCACCTTCGCGTCCGCCACTATCTCGCCCGCCGCGTTCACGGCCACCTTCCCGCGAACCGCCATCACGAGCTGATGGCTCACGCCCTGCCGTATCACGGGCGCTAACTGGTTCACGAGTGCTTTCTGAACTATTCCCGCGTTCCTGCTGCCCACCACGTTCTGGCTGAGCTGCTCGCTCGCGATTCGGCTCGCTCTTTTGATTCTTAGGAGCAGGCCACCCCAATTGAGTCAGATCCAATTCATTTTCGACTGGCTTGCTGACAGGAGCAACTTTCGCTTCAGGAGCGTTCTTGGCTGCCGGAACGCTTTTAGCTGCAGGAGCAGTAGATGCTCCCCGTGCTTCGGGTTCCTTTTCCTTGGGCGACTCAGGGAGCGGCACATCGGCATCTGGCGGAGGAGACGATAAGCCAAATAATCGAGCCAATGCATCCCAGCCTGCCGAACGTTTCGGTACGGCTGGCGTAACCGAGTTTTTATCTTCCATGTTCTTTTGATTTTCTACAGCCTTGGGCTGATCGTATGAAGTCGAGGGGGAACTCTGCTGTGAGCTCACCCCCTCTTCCATTTCATTGACTTTATCGACAACAGGAGCCGAAAAAGCAGGTTTGCTCTCTCGAGGTTCCTTGATTTTAACAACACTACCTGCGTCGACCGTTTTTACAGAGCTCTTCGTTGCTTCCACATCCTGAGAGGGCTCGACGGTTCCACGATCCAAGGGAGGAGTTCCCAACAAATCGGCTAAGGCCTTCCAATGGTCTGACATGAATTCAACCGCAAACTGCGCGAAATGAAATGATGAATTGGTAATAAC
>JAFLCP010000108.1 GCA_017303505.1 Planctomycetota bacterium
ATCGAAAACAAGCCGCTGCGGCGCGCAATTGTCGAAGCGGCTGCAATCACCGATGCAAAAATCTATTCGCCACCTGGCTTCTTCTTTCCGACGATCGTGATGGATAGCTACCCGTATACGCGTGGTATCCTATATGTTGAGCCCGAGAATTTTCCGGGAGTGTTAAGTCAACAGATATCGGTGCATACTCGAAAGCTAAGAGGTGCTCGGCAAACGGTTCAGCAAGCGATTGAGGTTATGTTGTTTCGCCCGGGCCAGTTAGCCACATCGGGGACAGGATCTGATTCCGCCAAAACAAAGCCTTCGATGATTTTGTCGAAAGCCTCCATCCCTGTAGAGTATGAATATGAAAAATCTCCCCGCTGGCGAGCTTGGTACGATTTGAATTTGGGGCGTCTATTGTATCAGAGTGTTCGGATGGATTCGTATGTGGCAGTTGCAGAAGAGCTAACCGCCAAGGAAGCCGCGGAACAAATACGCGAGCAAAAGTTCAATAGTGTGACGTTGAGGCCTTCCGACAATTATCCTTCATCCAGTGAAGTCTCCTCACGGGCTTCATTGGGTAGATTTTTGTTGGAGAGAGTCGTAGAGGAACATCCCAATACCCCGTGGAGCCAGCTCGCCAAGTGGGAGCTCGAACATTCCCCTGGTTTTGCTTATGACTTTGGGACTGTGGTCAAGCTCCCTGCCGGTCCAATGCGACCTGGACCTGTCACTCCTGCCCCAAGAATCCCGCGACTCTAGCGAAAATGTACCTACGTAGGTCGGTTGGATTTGCGATGAACGCTTCTGTCTCTTATCCTGTCTAGCTCATTAAACTTGTCGTTCTTCCGCTCTGAGCAAAACAGAATCATGACCTCGTCGGCCGATATTCCCCAATTGGATCTAGAGTCGCTTCGTTCACGATGTCACCATGGCGAATCATTCACGTACATTCTTTTTTGGGGGCATCGCGTTCCAACCGATGGAACCGTTGTATCGACGTGTATGAGTCAATGGTATCCACTCGGATTCACCATCGATAACATCCGTTACCCGACCGCCGAACATTGGATGATGGCTTGTAAAGCCAGGTTGTTTGGCGATGATGAAATGCTGGCCGAGATTTTGACAGCGGCTACACCGGCACAAGCGAAAAAGTTGGGGCGGAAGGTTCGCAATTTCGATGAAGCAAAGTGGAAGGCGAAGGCGCGAGAGTTCGTTACTCAAGGGAACTATGCCAAGTTCACCCAACATCCAACATTAAGAGACTTTTTGCTTCGCACTGGCGACGCCATTATTGTAGAAGCGAGCCCGTTTGATCGAATTTGGGGAATTGGGATGGGAGCTTCTCACGTTGACGCACAAAATCCAATCGGTTGGCGTGGAACGAACTTGTTGGGATTTGCGTTGATGGATGTACGTGAACGAATACGTCGGGAAATGATGGAGCAGTGAATATAGACCTGCGCTGTGACTGCTCTACTTCCCGAGTGTGCTGTGAATGAACTTGAGCAGCAGCGGAAAAGCTGGTTTGGCCATTCCACCATGATCGTAGCCATCCAGTTCGTAGAGTTCTGTCCGGTTATGGCCGCTTACCTTCATCATCCGCCAGAGATAGGCGTTTTCTTCATAGCGACCTAGCAATTCCAATTCGCGATCGCCTGTGATCAACAGCATAGGTGGTGCGTCTTTACGCGTGTGGTTCAGAGGGGCGAGGGAATCTACGAGCACTTTGGTGTCGGGAATTCCTCGTTCTTTGCGAATCGTAAAATGAGTTACGGTTTGACCGCTGAATGGGATAAGTCCAGCGATCGCGTTGGCATCGATGTCATATTGGGCCAGCCACGATTTATCGAGTCCGATCATGGCTGTCAGGTAACCTCCTGCCGAATGGCCACTGACAAAGATCTTCGTTTTGTCACCACCAAAGCGTTCGATGTTCTGAAAGGTCCAAGCGACAGCCGCTGCGGCATCATCGATATAGGCTGGTGCTTTAACGGCTGGACTGAAACGGTAGTTGGCTGCGACGATTGCCAAACCGTGTTTCTTGAGTTCCTCGGGAATTTCTTTATTACCCTTTTCTAATCCACCCCCATGAAACCACACGACCGTCGCCCAAGGTTTCTCATCTTTGGGATAGTAGACATCGAGGCGGCAGCGTTCGGTGATATAGGCATCCTGTTCGATGTTGGTTCGATAGGCGATATCTTTTTCTTCGACGTATTGACCGGAAGATTGCGACAACGCGATTGGCGAATTTAGCGCGAGAATTCCGCAGAACGCTAGGCAAAGAAAGGGAAGTTTCATGGGGTGTTCTCGATTTTGTCCGACGGGAGTCTAGTTTGGTAGGGCTTCAATAATTCTATCTGTTGAGTGGTTGTTATTCGCTTTTAGCGCGTCGGTTGGATTTTGGGGCCTTGCGAGCAGGGACACGAGCGGTAGCCACGACGTCGGCTGCGCGATCGCAATGGGCTTCTTGATCGTCGAAGAAAATATGGGGACGGAATGTTCGCAAGACATCGGTCTTCGGAACTCCTCCCATAAAAAAGGCTTCGTCGACTCGAACATTCCATTGCTTCAAAGTGCGGATCACTCGCTCGTGAGTGGGCATGCTGCGTGCAGTGATGAGGGCAATGCGCACTGGAGGTTTGCTAATTCCTTCCTCATTCGATTGAAGCAAGGAGAGCATTTTTAACAACTTAAAGAAAGGTCCTTGAGGGAGAGGGATGTTGACTTTGTTTTTCTCGTTCTTGACGAATCGATCGAGTCCATGTTTTTGGAAAACGACTTCCGACTCATCCGAAAACAGAACGGCGTCACCGTCGAAGGCAATTCGAATTTCGCTGATGTCATCGGTCACATTTTGTGGAGCAGTGTATACAACCGCCGCAGGGATATCAGAGACGAGAGCAGCTTCCACATCTTCGATGGAGCGCGATAAAAACAAGTCGACAGAAAAAGCGTGCAAGTAGGGGGCTATGGAGCGACCGCCGGTAAGAAATGAGCGTTGGATATCGTGCAAGCCGTAGTGTTTGATCGAGTTGTAAAGTCGTTCGCAGGTGGCAGGGCTATTTTTGGAAGCAACGACCACCTCGGCTCGCCGTGGTGCAACACTTTTGCGATCTTTGGTTTCATTAAGTCTTAGTAGGGCTTTAACCAGCGCGAAGCCTGTACCGGGCTTTAGTGGGACTTCCGCGTTCTTAAGTTGATAATCGGTGTACGCCGCTAAACCGTCGGTCCGGTAAATCGTATCCGCCTCGGTCATATCAAACAGAGCGCTGGAAGTAATTCCTACGACAAGAGTATCTTGAAGATCTACGGGCATATCACGAACTCAGTGGGAGCGAAGTCAAAGTTAGCCTATCGATTGTACCTCAATTGACGCGACAATGAGGGGCGAAAAATGCGGTTTGTCAAATCGAATTTACTTCAATAACTGCTTACCTCATCGTGTAACATGCCTTGGCCTCACCATAACTTGCGAGGAAATGGTTGAAGCGAATTTTCTCGCCGACACGATGCAATCGTTCATAGTTGAGCGTAATCTCTTGTGGCTCAACGCAATTCAGGTCGGCGATTTTAGACTCGGCAAACGGACATGGGGACGGGGCTTGATGGGCCCATGGTGACATTGCGGCGAACACTGCGAACTTCGCGTGAATCCAACAGTTTGAAGTGGAACTCACTCAAGAAGACACCGAGTACCATCGCCATTTCATAGGTCGCAAAAGCAGCTCCCAAGCAGCGACGATGTCCACCACCAAATGGCATGTAAACAAACGGTGAGTAGCTGCGCTGAAGGAATCGGTCAGGGTCAAACTTGGTTGGCTCTGGATAATTATCTGGGTTATAGTGAGCCAATATGGTGGCTAAGGCAAGTGTATGGCCAGCTGGTAAATGAAACTCGCCGAGATCAAGCGGCTGAGCAAGCGTTCGGAGCGTTTCCGTTACGATCGGATTGAGCCGAAGTGTTTCTTGAATACAAGCCTTCAGAAAAGGCGCCGTCGCAAGTTCATGTGGATCTTCGCCCGTATTTCTCAGCTCACTTTTTAGTTCTTCAAGGATGTTTGGTGAACGATGCAAAAAATACATCGCCCAGGTGAGTGATAACGCGGTCGTCTCGTGTCCTGCGAACAGAAACGTAATCAACTCGTCTCGGATATGCTCTGTAGATATGGGCGTTCCATCGTCGTACGTTGAGCGACATAGCAGTGCCAAGATATCATCATGTGTCCCTGGTGACTTGCGTTGAGCATCGATAATGTCATCAATCAATTGAAACAGTTTGGCTCTGGCTTTAAGCATTTTTTCCCAGGGACCGAAGCCAAAAAACTTTCGATGCGATTTGGTAGTGAAGAACAGGATAGGGTGCATCGAGCGAACCATTTGCACCGAGGCATCGATCAAAGCTTCAACTTGTGCGGGTGATGAACCACCGAAAATATTTTCGACAATGACTTGAAAAGAGATTTTTGTCATCAGGGGTAGGATCTCGACTTGGCCTGATTTTAAGTGTGGTTCGAGGGCGTTTCTGGCCACACGTTGCATCGTATGCCCATACGATCTCATCCTCTCGCCATGAAACATCGGCATTAGGAGGCGCCGTTCGCGTTTGTGATTCGAGTCGGCCATGGCAAAGATCGAGCCGCTCCCCAAAATTCCACGGATTACGGGCTCCGCAAATACGCCAAAGTGCTCGGGGGGAACGCTGTAGATTTCGCGAATGAGATCTTCGCGGCCTGTGAGGAGGATAGGCCCGTTTAGCGCATGCAGAAAAAACGGATCTCCATACTTGGCCCGCCAGCGCTCAAAAGTTCCTTTGGGATCGCGCATCAATTGCAACGTAGGCCACAATCGGCCTGACGGACCAGGAGGAAGCTTTGCTAATTGGGACATCGAAATGACTCGTGACGAGAGGAGGAAGAGATTCCGAGTGAAAAGTTAAGTATTAGTTTATCCGGATGCAGGGATGGAACATTGCCACTTAGGGCGTTTGAGACAATCGACCGCATCCTAGAATTAATTGACGCATGCCCACTTTTGGGCTGCCTGAGAGCCATCAACTTTGGCAATTCTGGCGCGGAACATCCCATATATCACCAAGAGGAACTATTTCGAGTCGGATCGTTTCCTATACAATGTGGAGTTTCCGCTGCGGTCCCTTTTCGAGGGGAATTTGCCGCTTTCGATTACCGCCAAAATCAACGCGGGCGATGAATATCGCGACGCACAAAATATGCCGTTTATTTCCTCCAACTCGAACGATTCCAATGGATCGTCCGAGGACAAAATCGAATTTGTCACAGAACCTCAGTTGCAGGCCATCCGCGCCTACAACCTCACCATGGATCGCTTGCACCCCAGTGGCGAGCCTTCTGTTTGCTTAAAGTGTGGGGCTGCGACGGTATGGCTCGTGCAAGCGGACTTGGACAACCAAGTTTTCAGTTGCTCTCTTTTTCTCCCCACCTGTCAGCGTTGTTTGCATAAGCATCCTATTAGTCCGTGGGAGATAAATCGTTCCGCCATCATATCTGGACTCATCGCGCTCTTGGCACTTTCGATGATCCTGATGTCACAATGGTTGGTAATGACTCTGTTGCTAGTGCTGGCTATCGGACTCTTTTGGAGCCTTCAACCACGAGCGTGGATGTTCCGAGCTAAGCGGGCGAAAGAGTTGTTAGAGCTACTCAAAGAATCCTCCCGCTATTCATTGCTGGTCAAATCCTTTCCAAAGACAGAGTTAAAACTGCAGCATAATGCTGCTGCCAAAATTTTCGGCAGCAGCCGAGAAGGTGAATTACTTAGTGAGAGTTTTGCATGGCATTCCGAATTCCGTTGGGGCATTGTGGCTCACGATTTTGGGACCGATACGGCGAGCATACCCGTCCTGTCCGCATTCTTAGAACTATTGGTTGAGGAAATGACCGCGTTTGTTTTTGAATGTCGAAACGGTAAAGAAACCGCCATGCGACTTCATATCGAATTGCTGGAAGATAGACGCCGAAACATAGGCATTGATGTCGCGCCCCGTATCTCGACGGAAAAAATCTCTGCTCTAGAAAGTAAGTTGGCAAGCTTACCTCCGTTGGTGCTCAACGGACCAGTAGTCGTCCATCTTTTTGTTTCGACCAACCCGCAAACCAAGCTCTACATGAATCTACCCGCTGTCGACGTCAGCGATGAAGTGAAACGAATCGCGGCAGAGCAAATGGTATCCAATGCGGACGGCGCGAAAGAGGCTGGCGATGGTGACGGTGATGAATCCGAGGACGGATCATTCGAAGCCGATAAATTCTCCATGGATGAATTGTTGAAGTGGCATAAGGCTGCCCCACATCAAATCAATCTCCTTAGCTATATCGCTGATCGATTAGTGGATGAATCGCGAACTCCAGAAGCGTTAGAGCTGTGGGAGAAATTCATCGCCGAAAATGAAGATGTTCCAGGCGGCCGATTTCAGTTTGCCGTCTTCTTGGAGCGGGCCGAATATCTGGAACGAGCGGCCAGTGTCTGCCAAAAGTTGCTTGAGTCGGAGCCCGAGAATACTGATGCGTTCGGGTTGTTAGCTCATTTGCTGTTGCAATTAGAGCAACCTGAAAAGGCCGCAGAGGTTCTGCAAAGAGCACCTGCAATGGGTCGAACGCTAGAGTTTTATGTGGCCGAGGCGAGGGTCTTTAACACGCTCGGCAACAAGGAAGAACTATGGAAAACGCTAGAGCTGATGAAAGAACGGTTTCCAGACGCTGCTGCCACGTGGTACATGCGTGCGATGCATCAGATCCAGCAGGAACGATTTCAAGACGCTCTCGAAGATATCAATGAACTGGAACGAGTGAACGGCTCTAGCTGGAATGTTATTCAGCTTCGTAGCCATGTTTTGTATCAGCTTGGTCAGATTACCGAAGCTCTTAAAGTGATCAACGACGCGCTCGAACAGTATCCAGATGATGTGGCGTTGCGATTGTTGAGGGCCGAGTACTTCTATGGGCTCAATAAATTCGAGATGGCGATCGAAGATTGTTTGAAGGCGATCGAACAGGCACCCGAGTATGCCTATGCGCATCAATTGCTGGCAGCAACTTACCTAGAGAATGGGGACTACGATGCCGCGATTTCCAGTGCCCAAAAGTCGATTGACTTGTCAGAATCTACTTCGTACTTGATGGGTTTGTTGGGTTCAGCTCATCTGATGAAACAGGAAGACGAGATTGCCGAAAGTTACCTCATTCAAGCATGTGAGGCGGACCCCAGCAATATTCAGGCACGTTATCGTTTGTCACAGCTAAGAGCAAATCAAGGCGACCTAGAAAAAGCGGTTGAAGAATTGAATGTCATCTTAGCCGAAAATCCAGTGCACTCGACCGTCTTGTTAACCCGAGGTTACAACTACTTATCGTTGCGTGACTACGAGAAGGCAAATGATGATTTTTCTAAGGTCATTGAATTGATGCCCAAATCATTGGCAGGGCTTCGCGGCAAAGCGATCGCCCTCGAAGCCTTGGATCGTCGCAAGGAAGCGCTGGGATTTTACGATCAAGCCTTAGAGATTGACCCAGAGGATGCTGAAAGTTTGGTGGGCCGATCGCGATTGAGTATGTCCGATAACAATATGGAAGCGGCAGAGAGAGATCTCAATAGCGTCCTCGAATCCATGCCAGACTCGATACAAGCCCTCTACATGCGGGCTCAGGTGAACATGCACGCCGGTAAGTTGGATCAGGCGATCAACGACTTTAACGAGATCTTGAAGAACAACCCTGACTTTACACCTGCGCTTATCGGAAGGAGTGCGGTTTGGAATCAGAAAGGTGAGATTGAAAAGTCGCAAGACGACCTGGATGCGGCTATTCAGAGCGCGCCTGAGCAAGCCGAAGAGTCGGATTATTCGCGGTTTCTGCAAATTGCACATCTGGCGTTTGTGCAAGAGAAGTATGACGAAACCATTGCTGCCGCGAATGAGGCTATTGCGGCATCTGATGAACACACACATGCGATTCGAATTCGCGGCGGTGCTTACTGGTACTTAGATCAATTTGCCGAAGCGCTAGATGATTACGAATATCTGATCAAAAAATCGGAAACACGAGATCCCGGTTTGCTTAATGGTCGAGGGCAAGTGTATTGTGAACTTGGGGAGTTTGATTTGGCTCTGGCCGATTTACAAGAAGCTGTGGAATTGGCCAGGAAATCCGAATTGAGCACTGTCCTGGCTTACACTCTCAATGGGCTAGGGAAAACTTTGACTGGCTTGGGAAGGTATGAGGAAGCGCAAGCAGCGTTCGATGAATCGTATTCCTTGCAGCCGAAGAATGCTTGGTTACACTTCAATCAAGGCTTGATGGCAGCGGTACGAAATGAGCCGCACAAAGCAGTGGAGTTTTTCAAAAGAGCGTTGGAGTTGACAGATCCTGCCCTCTCACCCAAGAAACGGGCCAAAGCAAAGGCTTATGTAGAAAAGTACGATTCTGAGAACAAGTCGTAAACAAAATCGACACCCAATGTTCAAGGAATTTAGGCGACAAGCCTCCGGGATTTGCGTAAGATAAGACCTCTTCTCGGTGAATCCTTTTCGACTGGCAATACAGTGGATGCTTCTCTCCTGCCCATCGCATCAACTATTGTCGTCATGACTTAACCCACGAGGGTTTTGTGACACAGCCTGATTTTCGAAGCCGTTTTGCACAAATCGCGAGAGCCCTGTCAGCCACGATGCTTCATGCCATCGTGTGGGGAACTGTGATCTATTTCTTAGCCAACTCTTGGGAGAAACCCTATATCTTATGGGCAAAAACGAACGGCTTCGGCATGCCGATGACGCTTTCGCAAAGTCTGAAGTGTTGGGAAATGGGGCTCGGGCATCCCCGTCTATCGGCGGTTGTTCTTGGCGTACTCGTTTGCGCCGATTTCTGTATCTTCAAGCAATTTACCAGTACTTCAGTCATGAGATTGCTGAGGGACCTGTGGTTTGTCACCGTGCTAGCGATTCCATTATTGTTTGCTCCGTTTCTCGGTATCATGCAAATCGAATATTTCCTGGCGAAACAGGTGGATCCATATTCTGTCCAGCTAGCGTCGCCTGAAGTTGAAGCGGAAGTGAATTTGCTCAACGGCAGATGGCATAGGTCCAATTCGTCTCCAACAGGTATAGAGCGATCGGACGATGACATCGATCTGGATCGTATTGAGTTTTTGAACGGAGCTTTTCAGTGGGAATCACACGAGAAAGGCCTGGCTCGTGGGATGGTTTACTTTGAAGCGTTGAGAAACCCAAAGCACATCCAATTTGTAGCAATGGACCCAGAGTCGTCTTGGACCATTCGATCCGGCATCTATCGGTTCGAAGAGAATCGGCTGGTTATCATGTTGCCGAAGTGGGATTCGCTGGCACTACCGCCACCACTGGATTTCGAATGGGACGACACTCGCTATGAAACGCTTGTCTTGGTTAAGGAGATGGCCAGATGAGCACCGAACGTAAAATGTCCCCTTCAACACGATTCCATCTCTTGCATGTGACCTTGATTGTATCGCTTCATATTCTTGTCGTTGGCATAGCGATAAAGTGGTGGGGTATTCACTGGTTGCCAAAGTATTTTGCCTTCCACCAGAACCGAGGTTATCTGAATTCTGACTTGGCCGAATTTGTTCAACCGTGGTTTGATTTTCTTAACCTCGGCGCTAATCTGGGGATCGTTTGTGCCATAGGTTTAGTTCTCGTGGATGTGACTGCCGTTTACTTTTCTCTTCGTTCCAAAAGGTTGCGGTGGTTAACAGACTATTGGAGTGCAATCATTATCGCTTTGCCGCTGTTATTCATCATCGTCTCTGGAGCGAAGATGTTAGATGGCTATTGGGGGTTACAAGAGAGAATCGCTCAGCAAAAGCAACGTGGAATTGGACAGCGAGCCAGAGATTTTCGAAACTTGCTCGGGACCTGGACCCTCGTGTCCTGGGAAAAAGATGGATCACGGCAAATGATGGTGGATCAGGGTTTGGAGTTAACGATCCACGCGGATGGATACGTATGGCGCAAGGGAGATGGTGAGTGTCTAGGAGGTTGGGACGTCTATGCCTCGAGCAATCAAAACGAGCTGAGCTTTGTTCCGAATGAGATCAATGAAAATGCTTGGGGCGGACAAGGGTACTATCGCGTAACTAATACCCGACTCGCTTTGCATTTGATGAACGAACCTGGGTTTGTCAACTTAAGCGACTTTGATTCCCGAACAGGTGGAGAACTGTGGATTTTCAAGCGAAAGTAGGCGAATGGAATTAGTGATCATTGCCCTTTAACTTTTGCCGCGTCAACCTGCTCGGTTGCAGTATCGTAAAGATTCGCCAATTCCAGTGCGATTTCACCAACATTGGCATAGTATTCATCCTCTGTCATGGAAGCTTTTCTTAATCGCAACGTTCGCAAAGCCAGTTCCAGCTCATTGCGTTTTTGAGCTCGAAGTTTGTCGAGACTGGCGTCGTCCTTTGAAGAGTTAAGCAAAGTCATTGCGGCAAGTTGGCCATCAATTGTTGCTCCTTCAGCGGCTTGTTTCACGAGATGAATACCGCTGAAAAAAGCGGCCGAGACGCCTTTTTTGTCACCACCATCTTCGAGTAATGGATGTTCGGTCGCCAGTCGACTTTCATCGACATAAAACTGTTCTGTCCTTTTGGCTGCCATTAGGAACGCTTCGAGGATCGATACGGTATGATCGTGATCCAGGTCTGCTGCCGGATCTAGAATCGAAAGCGACATATAATCGCCGAAGCGAGAATAGTTCAATTCCGCGCCACTTTTTGTCGCCGTTATTACGATTCGGCCAGGACGTGAGAGCACTGGCAAAAATGCCCCACTGCACGAGAAACAGTTGACGATTACCTGTGTACCCTTTCCGGTCGAAAGGGCCTGTTCTAACTCGTTGGCCGTGATGTCTTCGCCACGGAGGTTAAATTTTGATACTTTGCCGTCAAACGTGCCATGGCCAATAAGGACAAGCCAAAGTTCCTTATCGCTGGACTTAGTAATCAGATCCAAAAGATGTTTCTTGTCGCTGACTTGGTCTGAAGTGGCGGCTTCTTCGATCGGTTGGGTGCCGTCGATCCACTCATATTGGATGTTACCAGCTTGAGATGCTTGGACCCATCGCTCACTCCAGTTTCTGAAGTTGCCCGCGTATGCTTCTTCGCCCGAAGCGCCCGTTACCACAATCAACTGCCGCATTACTGGAGTTTCGGCGACTTCTTCAAGAGTGGATTCAATCGCCGGACCAGCTTGTGCAAAAAGCGTTGTGGTAAAAGCGAGGAGACAACTACCAAAGAAAACCGCTACCTGCCATAGGCCTGCTGCCGATTGAAGCCTTTGTAATAGTAGCCATTGCGTACAAATGTACGTGAAAAAACTGTGGATGTGTGGCATGTTAGGCAAGTCCTGACTTTCGGCGAATTCCCCATTCAAGACAAAAGAACGAAATCGCACATAAGATCACCCATGGTTCATGCCATATTGGGTAGACGTAACTCTCGGTCACTGGGGCGTTGCGTTCAGGAAGTCCTTTTGCAAAAGACTCCAATTCTTGAGCATTGATGATTTCGCCCTGAGTCTCCTCTGCGATTTGTTTCATCCATTCTGTGTTGGGCAACAATTGTTCGAACTCTTCTGCAGAGGGTTCGGATGTCCAGCCCGCTTCGCCTCGTCCCAATTCGGAACCATCTTGCGCCAACGCGATCACTTCCACTCGAAAAACACCTTCTTCGTTTGAAACCAAGGATGTTTCGAACAAGCCCGCTTGGAACTCAGAAGGTTCACCCTGCAACACAATAAGCTTGCCGCTAGGTGCGGTAATGGTGTAGGTCAATTTGACGTTATCTACCAGCTTGAATTCCGCATCGTATACAGCGGTTCGCAGCGTGGTTGCCAGCGGATTTATATGGTTAACCGGTTGATTCGTGGCAGAGCTGTTTCCCCGTTCGATGGTGATTTGTAAACGTTTGGGGACATCGGCGATGAGCCAACGGATCGTTTGTCTCCAAGCTGCCATAAGCGGTGCTTCGGCCTCAAGTGATTGACGGTGCATGGCCCAACGCCATAGATCACCAGCCATAATCGCAGCGGACTTCCCCTTACCAAATTTTTGTGCCGCCATAATCGGTCGACGTATGCCGGATTCATCGGTCCCTTCCGCCAAAACTGAGGCACCCGGCTTGAGGCCGCTAACTCGATTGACGACACCAAGAGATGTGCGTTCGCCAAGTAGCTTCTTCTCCGCTTCCTCATTATCCGTCAGACGCAACCAGGGCTGAAGCCAACCCTCGCGAGTTAGCTCCCAGCGCCATTGTTGAGTTTCGGCGGGAGCATCGTTCATGACGACAGTATCGTCTGGATAGACAGGCAGCAATTCACCCAAAGGCGAATTACGCAATGCTTCACCCCTAAGTGTTTCTTGGCCACCGAGCATCAGCAATCCGCCACCCCGCATCGAAACAAACTGTCGCAACAGCAACAATTGTTCTTGTGTAAAAAAATCATGTTCGATGTCATCTAAGACAATCGCATGATACTCAAACAATTCCTCGGCCGTTTTGGGAAAACCACGGCTGGGTTGATCCGATTCAGTTTCGCCTAAGGCGATTATCACTGGCTCGTCATAGGCTTCTTTATCCTCTTCCGAGATATCTTCAAATCCGGAGAAAAGTGGGTTAGCAGAGTCAACCTTCGAATCTCGAAATGAGAACTTCGGTTCCTTACGAGCGATTCGAAGCAAGCTTCTTAGCTTTAGTTCTTCATCCAAATCGAGAGCTCTTCGCATGAATTTGAACTCCCAGTTGGGCCGGCCAGCGAGGTAGAGAATTCGATAGGGACCAATACCACGATCGACGACCGCATACCGACTGTTGTTAAGAAGTGTTGCTTCTTGGGATCGTGCGCCGGGTTGTAGTTGTACCTCTTCGACTAACTGAACCTTAACTTGAAACCCTTGAATGCCTCGTCCTTCCGGGCGAAATTGAAACCGATGATTAATGACTTCACCATCTTTGGGTAGAGCGATCATCGTCGTTTTGAGCTCTTTACTTTGTGCATCTAGTAAGGATAGACGGGCTTGTTTACCGGCCAAACCGTACGCCGAAAATTGTGCCATGATCGTCACAGGAGATGCTTCAAAATCGGTTTGAGTAACCGTTAGCCGTTTTAGGTTGATGTCTTTAAGTGAATCGAGTTGTCGAGTTTGAACGGGATAGACGGGTACACCTAGTCCCTTCCAAGTTTCGGTTTGAATTGAACTCTCTGTGCTATTGCCATCTGTAAACAGCAGAATTCCAGCTAGGGGACGATCCGCGTATCGTTGTCGAAGTTCTTGTAGATTCTCCGTAATTTGTGAGCCGTTACCATTCCAATCCAATTCATCAAATTGGTGAATTGATTGTAATTGCCGATCAAATTTGTAACGTCTCAACTGAAAATCTTGTGCCAACCGAGTTTGCCACGCTACTTCAGGTGCAAGTATTTTCGTCCAATGGGGTGATTGGTTCACTTCTTGAGATTCAGATTCGATTCGCATGCTTTGGCTATTGTCGACTAAGACTGCAAAATAGTTAGCTTGTTCGCGAGCTCTTTCGCCCGCGATCATCGGTTCAAGGACAGCAGCCAATAACAAGCCCAAGGCGATGATTTTCATTCCGGCGGAGAGATACAACCAACCGGAACGTACAGGAGCGCGCAGCGTGGCCCAAACGATTCCCGCGCTGAGAGCCAACCACAAAATTAAGACAGGCCAAAAAAATTGTGGCGATCCAAATACGAAACGCTCGGTCATCGTTTGCCACTCCCGAGGTTCTCGTAATACTTCTGTTGAGCTTTTTCAAATTCAGTAGGTACAGGATCACGATCGATTGGAACCAAGCTGTTCTTTTCAGCCGTTCGACGCAGTAACTCTTCTTGCAATTTGACTCGCATTTCACGCAGAGGATTGGCAACCAGTTTCTCTACTAGGGACCATTGTGGAGTGGTCGCATGTTTGCGGGCCTCGCGCCGAATATCACGGGCTGCTTCCCGAATTCTGGCCACCTGCGATTGCAAGTCGGGATCATCCAACATCTCTTCTACATCGCGCAGACGATCGGAGAACTCCAAAAAATCTTCGCCACTGATTGGGGCGGCACTATTCTGTCCCGCCGAAGTATCATCGGAACCACCGAAAAGACTCTCTAATCCACCGCCACGAATTTGGCGACCGCCGGGTTGTTGTGCAGACTCACCTGGCTGGTTTGGATCTCTTTCGCCGCGACTAGCTTGTCCTTCTGGCATCTGCCCTTCTGCTTGACGGTTTCGTTGTCCCTGTGAGCGACCTTGGGATTCGTTTTGGGATGGGGATTGTGGTTGCCCAGGCCGTTGACCACCGCCTTGCTGTTGATCATTTTGTTGTTGATTGCGCTGTTCATTGTCGCGCTGTTCATTGTTGTTCTGCTCAGGGTTGCTCTGATCATCGTTGCGCTGTTGGCCTTCGCCCGGTGATTGGTCGCGCCGTTCGCGAGAGTTCGCCTCTTGCGGGTTGTCATTTCCCTCTCGACCATTCGCTTGTCCCGGTTGATCGGCTGGGGCGCGAGTAGTTGGCTCGTTGGGTTGGGCTTCCCCATCTCGCCCGTTTTGGGGTTCGCGATTTCCATCGCGGGGATTGTTGGGCTCACCTTCACTCGGCGAGTTACCACTGCCTTCTGAATTGGGCATACCATCTTCTGTGGAGGGCTGTTCCTCAGACGGCTCCTCTCCGCGTCCAGTGGCATTCCGTAGTTCCTGGTTCACATCCTTGGCGGCGGCGCCTAATTCTCGCAAAGCTCGCCGTAGTGATTCTTCTTCGCTCCCGAGCACCGATTCGGCAGCGGACTCAATTTGTTGTTGCAATCGATCGATGCCCTGCGTGGCTTGTTCCAGAAAACGCTGTGTTTCAGGGACCCGGCCGACTTCGACTCCCTGTTCGGCTAATTTGGACAATTGCTTCAGGTTGTCCTCGATGTTCTGTTGCTTCGTCTCACGGAAGGAGTCATAGAGTTTGTCAGCCAGCAATGGCTCATTGGTTTCTGCTTCCGTGACGGTTTGTTGCATTTTGTCGAGCAGATCGGTCAGTTTTTGAGACTGATCCTTCAAGTCTTGTGGGAGTTGTGAATCGGGCGATTCTGCACGCAATCCGCCACTGTTTTCTGGATTGGGATTCGCGGTAGCTTGCTCGTTGAGCTGCTTCTGTTTTTCATTGAGTTCCTTGGCTTGATTAACCATGTCCTGCATTTGATCCGAGAATTGATTCGCAGACTTTTGTCGCAGGTCATCTCGCATTTGTTCAAACTCTCGTTCAGCGCGTGTACCTGCCGACAGCGCTTCATTCGGATCCTTGTTGGCCAATGATTCAGCGGCCTGGCGCACATTGTCGCGAGCTTTTTCCATTTGCTCTCGAGTTTCTTCCATGGCTTCGTTTTCATTGGCTTCATTTAAGCGTTCGTTAAGTTCATCCGCATCGCGTAGCAATTCTTCTTGAGCGTCTCGCAACCGGTCGAGTTGTTCTTGAAGATTTTGTTTCTCTTCTTCCGTTTTGGCAGCTTCGAGTTCGCTTTGGAGTTTCTTCAACTCTTCGTTGAGATCTTCTTGGCGTTGAGCGAGTTCTTTGAGGCGATTGACCGCTTGACGAACCTCTTGAGCTTGTTGCTCTTGCTCTGTTTGAGGTGGATTCTGTTGGGACTCATAAGGATTGTTTTGGTTGTTTAGTTCCAGTTGGTCAATTTGCTGTTGCCGATTTTGTTGCGACTGCGATTGTGACTGGCTTTGTTGTTGCTGTTGACGTGAGCGAACGATCTCATGTTCTCGTGCACGTAATTGAAGTAGTCCAGCGAAGGCGGATTGCGCTGCGGCTCGAGCATTCTTGACCGGCGAAACATCTCTCTTTTCACGGCCTTCTTGAAGGTACTTGATCACGCTTTCCATATGGCCGCGAATTTGTGCCACGATTTCTTCGGCATCGGGAGCGTTCGCAGCTTGACTTACTTCGGCCAACTTCTCGATTACCGATGCCTGCGATTCGGCGATCAATTGCAGATCGCCGTCAAATTTCTCGGTTCGTTCTTCTTCGGTTTCCCGACGTATTACATTCCAAATTGCCACGATAATCTGCCGCTGTAATTCGGCGGCTTCTTCAGCTTGTTCTTGTGCCCCACCTTGTTGCTGCGACTGTTGTTGCTGTTGCTGCTGTTGGCTTTCGGATTGCGGTTGGCCTTCACGATAGATTTCTTCGAAGGGGCGGACCTCTGCAAAGAACAGATCGCTTTCAATACGGCGAGGTTGTCCGTCGGAATCCTTGTCTTCAGCCCAAAAGTAGTAGGAAATCAACTGGTCTGGTTTCGCTTTCAGTTGCTCCAAAGCTAATAGATAGTTGGTCTCCAATTTTTTGCTGGTTTCCGCGGTGTCAGAGAGCAAAACTTCGGTCGCAGCGTCACCGTTAATGGAATACGCCAAGCCTACTTTGGAAATGCCAAAATCATCGTTTAGTTTTGCACCCAGATCCATTTCCTCTAAAGGGGAAACTCGGCGATCCGATGCTTTGGCCAGTTTGATCGTGGGCGGTTTGTTGGGGAGAACCTTAGCAATCAACTCTTCAGGTAACTTGTTCTTTCGGCCCTCACTATCGACAAGATTCACTTTCCATGTCGTTGATTGTTTGGGCGTTAGGCTGACTGAATATGTGGCAGGCTTATCAGGCACGGCAGACAATTTTTGAGTATTGCCTTCTTTATCGACGAGTTCACACTCCGCGACAGGTTTGTTGAGATGCAGAATCCAAGTGAGTTCGCTTCCTTCTGCAATGGTGACGCGGCGCGTATCTTCGACCAATTTTTCCGGCGCTGGCGAATAGGGTGGGGCAATTATCTTGGCATCACTGCGGGTTACTTTGGGATATTCGAAGATCTTGATTTGATAGGACTCACTCAAAGTTTCGTTATAGGTGACGCGGTAAGAAACGGGTGCTTCGATTCCCAGCATAACGCCACCAAAGACGGGATCTTTAAGGTTGCGGCGTAGAGGTAAGCTTAGCTTCTCTGTCGAGCCCTCTTGTGTGTATTCCAGGGCGACGGCTGCTGGCACTGGGCCTTGAAATCGAGCCGTAAAGACCACATTGCTCCCTTTCTCGATTTCCGCATTGCCCGGTTCGACGGTAAGTACGGTGTTCGATTCGAGTGAACCGAATGGATTGGTGCCTTCTCTGTCCAACGAAGAAGACGTAACTAAGAGACTCGCCGAATAGAGAAAAAGAAAGCAGAGAACAGATTGCGCGAACCAGAGTTGGTTGTACCATGCCGTGGGCATTGCATCGCGCCAGTCATGTCTTTCTGCATGATCTAAAGTCTCTTTCAAGATTTCCCGGCGAAAAAACAATGAGGCTGTGTTGGATTCATCGACAGGTTTTTCGAGGATGGTAACTAAACGCTGCTGTAGGGAGGGAAATCGATTTTCAATTTGGTGCGCGATCCATTTTTCATTTCGATAAGCGAAACGGGATAACGCGAAGGCTGCGACTGCAATGGCAAATACAATTGCACCTGCGGCTGAAACAAAAACGAGAATTCGATCGCTTCGGAACCCCTGAAACTGCGCAACCAATACCGATGTTAACGCAATGCTCCAAAACAAAATCAACCACATCGCCAAACGCCCATTTTGAAAGCGACGGGCCACTTGTGTGAGTTGTTGTTTCAGCAAAGTTTCCATAACCGGTATCCTCGCGATAAGGCGGAGTTCACTTCCATAATGCGCTTAGGTCGCTGGTGCAGATCGGGTTGCACTCAGCGAACTCCAGACGGTTTCAACAGCGATGAATATCACGGCGATCAAGATGCACCACCGCCAAACCTGTTGTTGTTTTTCAAGTTCGGTATTTCGCATCAGTCGCTGTTGATCTCGAACAAGTTCCGCAGTGGGCAAGGCGCCTGTTGTAACACCGAGTTGTTCTAATCGATCGGGATCAAGTTTGGAGAGTTCTAACTCACGAGGCGCGATATTGACGGCAATCGGTTTCGATTCAGCTCCCACTTGAAGTTGATAAATTCCAGGCTTCGTCAGTTCCCATGCTTGTGAATTGTTTGGCGATATCTCATTATCATCAGGTGAAACACATCTTGTGTCAGGCTGGACTGGTAGGGTGTCACCTGCGTATAGAGAGGCGGGAATCTGAACTACCTCGCCGCTAAATTTGAAAATGCCGAGCAGCAATGGGACAAATTTTGTAGAGAGCGCAAGTTGACTTTCGACAGGTTGCCAACCGGAAGCAAGCAACCAAATTCTGCCATCCCCTGTCTGAATTTCTTGAATGGCAATTGTCCCGTCATCATAAGCTGCCAAGGGGGAGTCAACAGATTGGGGCAGCGTTATGTTTCGATGGCGCCACGTTCTCACTTTGGTAAAGTCATTAAAACGAGCATCGGCAAATGGAGCAAAAATAGGATGCTTGAAGTTGATCCGCGACCACATGGCATAATCTCTTATAGCGGCTTCAGAAAGCTGTATCTCATCATTTGCAAGGATTTTCTTAAGAGCTAGTTCCGTCCTCGATTTGTTGCTGTCTGTGATAGGTTGATCCAGTGCCAAGACCACTTTTCCACCTTGATCGGCATAACTGCGAAGGGCTTGGGCGGCATTTTCTTCGATCGATCCATCAGCAATGATGAGTGCAACTTCTTTGGGATCGGGAGGAGTAGTCATGTCGGCTGAAGTTATGCGTTTGAACAGAACTTCGAGCGTGCTCGAACCTAATGGAATGCGTTCCACAAAAAAGCCAAGTTGCGTTTCATTCGATTCGGTTGACTCTTGAAGTAACCAAACAAATGTCGGCCGCTTTTTCGGCGCTGCGAAGTAAACTCGGTTGTCACTAGGGTCGCTATCACCGCCCAGTTGAATCGAAGTGGCTTGAGCGGGTAAGTCCACCAAGCGGATCACACGTCGCTCGCCTGCGGTCACTTGGTAGGGTGTTATATTCGAGGGCAATACTTGAGCGTTCGAATCGAGAAATTGCAACTGAAACTGTGTGACTTCCGAAGTGGGGGAATTGGTAAGCAGAAGCTGTAAGCCGATTTCATTGTCTTCGTTGTTGTTCAAACCAGCTAGCGGAGTCAAGGTGGCGTTACTTTGAGTTACCGAATCAATAACCCGCGAGACCACTCGAACGCTTTGAGGCCAGTCATAATCTTCCAACCGCGACAAGTTCACTGCGCCTGCGAAGTCTGATATCAGAATGATCTCGCCGCCGATCGATTCCTCATCATTCTGGCCGTTGACTGCAGCTTGGAGTGTCTCTGCCGCCGTGGCTATGCCACGACCCATGTCCGTAACATTCCAAGACGGTTTGAGATCTGCGATCGCTTTTCTCAACAAGTTGGGCCGCTCGGCTGGTGGCGTTTCTTGTATCGCTTCAAAGGAGACGACGGGGAGTAGCGTCGAATCAAATTTATAGATTGCGACCAAGTCCTGCGGCGTTGATTCGCCAATTGCAGTTTCGACAAGAGTTTGAGCCTGTTCCCAAACGCCGGTTCGTTGCATGCTGGCACTTGTGTCTACCAAAATCAATCGCTGGCGACCGAGAGCTCCTGATTCCATGGTGTCCGCACTACGAAAGAAGGGACGCATAAACGCAAAAGCGATCGCCAACAAAGCCAATGCTCGCAGTAATAATAGAAGCCATTGGTCCAATCGACTGCGTCGAACCATCTTTGGTGGAGATGGGGAAAGGAACATCAGCGAACTAAAAATCTGCTCTCCACGCGGCTTCCTTTGAATCAGGTGGAAAAGAATAGGGAGTGCAATAGCGGCGGCAGCTAGGAAATAAAATGGAGCGAGGAAGCTCATCGTCGGCTCCTCCCACTGACGGCGGCAGCACCGCGAGCAGACGAGGTTCGACGCGATTGAACATTGAGAATTTCGAACAAGGCGCGTTGCAATGGTTCGTTGGTCAGCATCCGCACATAATCGATGCCATTGCGGCCAAGCAATTCTTGCAGTTGATTTTCATGAGACGCAAACTTTTCTCGATATCGCTCGCGTTCCTTGGTTGGATCAACATAAAGTCGCTGACCTGTTTCCGAATCCACCATGGTAATCGCATCAGTGCCGACCAATTCGATTTCTGACGGATCAAGAATTCGAAAGACCATTATTTCGTGTCGTCGAGCTCGCAAGAAGGCGATTCGTTTTTCGATGTTTTCTAATGGAACCAAAAAATCGGAAATCAATAAAAGCAGTCCACGATGATGGAGAATTTCAGCCAACAATTCCAATGGACGAACCAGATTGGTAGCTGTACCTTGTGGTTCATTATCCAGGGATGCCAAAAGCCGCTGAAATTGTCCTGGACGATGTCTGGCAGTTACAAATTCGATGAGATCCGATTCAAACGTGAGGCAACCAACGGCGTCGCGTTGTAGATGAAAATAGTAAGCCAATGTGGCTGCTAACGTTCGGGCATAATCGCATTTGGTGTAGCCGAGCGAGCCGTATTGCATCGATTTACTTTGATCGACGGCCAAATAACAACGCCGATTGGTTTCGTCTTCAAATTTTTTGATGTAGTAGCGATCGGTTCGGGCGAAGAGACGCCAGTCGATGGTGCGGGGATCGTCGCCCTCGGTGTAAGGACGATATTCGCTGAATTCGACCGAGAAACCATGTAAAGGGCTTCGATGGAGGCCGTTATAGAAGCCATCAACCACTGCTTTGGCGCGCAGTTGCAAATTCTTGATTCGCATCAGGGCAAGAGGGTCGATTTGAGCGGTCATGATTCAGTTCCAAGAATTCAAGTACAAATGTACGTGTTGATTTAGGCCGACTTCAAGGACTCTAGTTTTTGCAGACGTCGCACGCAGTCTTCGACTGAAATGCCTTCAGCTTCTGCTTTGTAACTAAGCAGGATGCGATGACGAAGAACGGGGAGCGCCAGAGCATCGATATCTTCAATGGTCACATGCGAGCGTCCGTTCAATAGAGCGCGAGCTTTACTTCCCAATACCAACATTTGCGCTGCGCGTAGACCAGCACCCCAAGAGACCCATTGATTGATAAAGTCGGGGGCTTCTGGCCGTCCTGTTCGAGTGGCTGCGACGAGGCGGACAGCATAACTTGCGACCTCGGTGGCAATAGGGACTTCACGCACTATTTGATGAAACGCGAGGACATCTTCGCCCGTGAAAATGGGTTCAATTTTCTCTGGCTTGCCTGCTGTCGTAGTCAGCACCACTTGCAATTCGTCCGCAAAAGGCAAGTAGTCAATATGCACATTGAACATGAAGCGGTCGAGTTGTGCTTCTGGTAGAGGATAGGTACCCTCCATTTCGATTGGGTTTTGAGTCGCCAAGACAAAAAACGGTTCGGGCAAAGCAAAGCGTTGTCCGGCAGCGGTGACTTGATGCTCTTGCATGGCTTCCAGTAGAGCTGCCTGTGTCTTGGGGGGAGTGCGGTTGATTTCGTCAGCGAGAACTACGTTGGCAAAAATGGGACCTTTGACAAATGTCATTCGCCGCCGACCATCCTCGGTTTGTTCCAGGATTTCAGTCCCTGTGATATCTGCTGGCATCAAGTCGGGAGTGAATTGAATGCGACGAAAGTCTAGATGGAAAACTTGAGCTAGCGATCGAACAAGGAGAGTTTTGGCAAGTCCTGGTGCTCCGGTGATTAAGCAGTGGGCCCCTGAGAATAGACTGATCAGCAATTGCTCGATCACATCTTTTTGACCGATGATCGTTTTCTCAAGCTGTTTCTCGATCTGCTTTCGCCCTTCACGGATGCGCTGCACCAGTTCTTCTTGTTGATCGATAGTTGCCATGTTGTGCTTTCTTGAATGTTACGACAAAACGGGGCTACGAAGGAAAGAACGTATGCCGATCAATGCGTCATCGCATAGGTCACAATATTGATACCCATGGGGTATGCTTTTTTTACGGAGAACTCTTCAAAGTACCAACTGTTTTCTCCCTCCCTTTCCCAACCGTCACCCAGGTCGGTGTTGTGGCAAATGAAGACCATAATGCGCTGCGCGTCATCTTGGATGGCACGATAATTGGCGTGGTCCGTTGGAGTGCCATAGCGGTTTTCCCATGTCATTCCATATTCACGACCCGCTTGAGCGGCGTGAATGGAAGGAACCTGTGGTTTCTCGTTTAAGTTGTAAACGCAGTGGAATATCTCATGTTCGAGTGGGACATCGAAGATTTCACGATCGGGGAAGACTCGCTTGATTTGGTTCGCAAAATTTTCGTATTCATCATCTCCCCAGAAATCATCCACCATCAAAAAGCCGCCGTTCAGGCAGTAGCGTCGCAGGGCGATAACTTCTTCGTCAGAGAAATAAAGACTTCCCGGTTCGATCATGTACAAGAAGGGATAGTCGTAGATTTTCGGATCTGTTAACTCGACAACAACCGGATCTGGGTTGACCTTCATCGAGGTCAATTGCTGCAGACGGAGGGAAAAATTCAAATCGCTATCGGGAAAATCGACAGCCCAACCTCCGCGTCCATACGATTCGTAGCGGACACGGGCAAAGGTGAAGAGCTCTTTCGTGAATTTAGAATCAACCTCCCATCGAGGAACATCACCACGATCGATGTTCGTCCAGTCACCACCGCGGCGGAATCGACCTCCCCTTCCACGCTGAAAAATCTGGGCAAAAACCAACGATCCCACGACCAAAGGCAATAGGAGTCCAGCGATCACTATAAAACGATTTTTCACAAGGCAGCGGATCACTTCAGTAGCCCTTCCAAGTTATCGGATTTGCTCGGTGAATCTCCAGGTGCTGGCGGTATGCCATTGAGTTCTGGACTCTCGGTGTAGTTTGGGAGGTTACGGTTCTTTTTAAGTTGAGCATAGAACCGTAAAGCTTCTTGATAGCGGGGAGCTTCTTCGATCGCCATCAATGCTTGTCGCTCGGCGAGGGCAAATTGCCCATTGGCTGCAGCTGCTTCTGCATACTTGAGATGGGCTTCTGCAGGATCGATAGGTTCAAGTTCGATAATGGCTTTCCAACTATCTGCGGCAAGTTTTGGCTCCCCTGCTTTCATTGCCGCATCAGCGCGATTGCGGTGAATGGAAGAAAGAAACGGATTCACGGCCAGGATCTCATTGGTCCATTGGACGACTTCCGGCCAGCGTTGCTGTTCTCGATCGATCTCTACCAAGCGTTGTAAAGCATCCACCGCATCTGCGTTGCGTTGGGTTAACGCAATGAGGGCTTCGCGTTCACGATCGAGTTGCTTTAGGCCACGATACGTTCTCGCCTTGAGTCCCCAAACGCCAGAAAGTGAGGCATCTTCTGGCAGTAGTTTCTCTAGCTTTTCAATCCATGGTAAAGCGGACTCATATTCTTCACGACGTATGAGATCGAGAGCATAGGTTTGTAACCCAGTAAGATGATTGGGTTGCGTCTCGAAGAAGGCTTTCCAGGCGTCATCATCTGCAAAGTCGGGCAACTCCTTTTTGCTGAAGTCCGCTTCCTTGCCCCAAGTCAGAGCGGCAGCGCGTGCATACTGAAGAAAGCCTTCGTCGATTTTCTCGATAGGGCCCGTATGCCGCTGTAAAGCATCTTGAATGGAAAGACCTTGAGCTAGGCTATTAAGGATTTGCTGAACGCTTTCGATTCCGAAATTTTCGACAAGATAACTTACGGCCAAACTGGATTCGAAGTATGCGAACTGCATTTCCAGGGGCGATTTTGCATCCATAAATGCCGAACTCATTTGGCTCAACGGTTTGAGAAACGAGCGGGACGGATCCGCCGCGGGAGGAGGTGCAGGTTGTAGTGGTTCAAACAATTCACCTCCCATCATTCCTCCCTCTAATCCAAGAGCGGGGGATTCAGTTGAGTATTCGCCTAAGATCATGGCGCGATAGGTTGGGTCCATAGGCATCCCCCACGCTTTCTTACGCAAGGTCTCTTCGTACACTGAGATGCCTTCGCTCAACCAACGTGGCATGCGATTCTTTGACTTTTGAAGCGTAACCACGTGGCAATATTCATGCCACAATACCGACTGCCAATTCGAAGGTGTTGCACCTTGAGCCGCAGGAGAATTGGCCGTGATCAGCCGTCCGAAACAAACACCCAAGAATCCCTCTCCTCCTGGCATCCCAAACGTCCGAATCGCGAAGTCGGATTGGTTAGGAAAGATCTCAACATAAATGGGTTCTTCCAACTCAGCGTTGTACTTTGAGGTAAGAACCTGGCGAGCTTCGCTCAGAAGATTTAACACCGAATCGCCATAAAGTTCCGCTTCTTTGGGATCCATTCGGACCACAAAACCAGGAGTTTCCAAAGTTGCGAACTTAGCTAGGTTGTCTTGAAGTTGGCGTAGGTTAAAGACGGTGATGTTGTAGCTGTCCGCTTTGCGAACTTCACCCACAAGTTTCCAGCCTTCCTCGGTTTCACCAAGCCTTAGTAGGTCTTGGGCCAATTGTGATTTCGCGGGGATGAAGTTTGAGTTCATTGCCAGCGCGAAGCGTTGATGTTCAACGCCCTGTCGGAAGAGGTAATGTTGAGATAACTTGCGGCCGATGAGGTAATCGACTTCTGGATTTAGAGGCCAGGTTTCGAGAGCTTTTCTTCGAGCATTGGTCTCTTCGGTGAACTCTCCCTTCAAGTGATGG
The DNA here is from genome assembly GCA_017303505.1 of Planctomycetota bacterium. Lineage (GTDB taxonomy): Bacteria > Planctomycetota > Planctomycetia > Pirellulales > Pirellulaceae > JAFLCP01. The sequence continues at coordinate 24,641 of JAFLCP010000108.1, forward strand.
ATCACCGAACGCAACGACCAGAGCTTAAAGTTGCGTGGATTGATTTTTTCAATCTCATCTAGCAGTTTCGCGGCTGTAGTGTAGTCTTCAGCATCGATTCGATTCTCGGCGGTTAAGAGAAGCGAATCAATATGTTTAGGGTTTAGTTTCATGGCCCTTTGCAGTGATTCGGTCGCTCGCTGGCTATCGCTGTTGGACCACGCCGATGCCATTAAGTAAAAGATATGAGGATTCGCTGGTTGAAGCTTCTCCGCTTTCTGAAGGGCTGTCAGCGCGACCGTTGCGTCCTCTTTTTGAAGAGCCAATTCGGCGCTGGCAATATGGGCGTCGACCATTTGCGGATCTTGTTTGAGAACTCGGTCGAAGCACTGTTCAAGAACCTTGCGAGCATCTTCACCGCTCATGACAAAAAAACGTCCCAGTGGGACGAGTTGTTCGCGAGTGGTGTATTGCCAAGGGGACCTTTCCAACATGATGGGAATTGTCTCTAGTTCAACATTTGCTTTGGCTTCTTGATTGCTAAACCGATATGCGTCAACGGCAAGAAGTCGAAGCGTGAGGCTGCTGTAATAGCGTTCTTTCACGGATTCGTAGACAGCAGCCGCGTCTTCGTACTTGCCCGTTAATAGATAGGCTTCGATGAGAATTCGGGACCAGCCTTCGTTCCAAGTTTTCGCTTCGACTTTTTCTTTAGCGATTTGAATGGCTGCGTCGTAGTCGCCCGACCATAGAAGAGATCGGCAATCCTCTAGTTCGCCAGCGTGAACTTGTGTGGGAATAATTCCCGAAATACAGAAACTGAATAACAACGTCAGAAGCGCGACGCTTCTAACTAGGTCATTGCGAGTCGATTCGAAATCTTGCATTCGGACTTCCTTCCACCTTCCCTACCACGCGTTATTGTGGCGGGAGGTAAAGTTGCCATGCAAGAAAATTCGACCCTAATTCCCCGAAAAGTCGGGGATTGGACGATTCCAAAAGGAGCGGAGAACAGTGCGCAATTTGGGCAATCTACTTGCTCCATCGCGCAGCAGTACCACGGATGTCGTAATGAACGAACGAATTGTAGAGACCTATACCACCCTGCTTCATTTTTCCCTCTTTGATCAGCTTTTCGATGGCCCCCTTCACGGCCGACGGGGTGTAGCTACTGACGACAATATCTGCGGCTTGGGCCCGGAGGTGGTAGCTGTTCGGTTCGCCCCCAACCGATTTGTTGTGCGACACGGTTCGATAAGCACTATTAATGCTGATCGGTTTACCAAGAGTATCGCGCAGGACTTGGAGATTCTGGGCAACTTCAAGAGCATTGTTTCGGTAGGTATCGGGGACAGCCGTCCCATCTTTGCATGCGAACTCGGAGATGTTGAAGTTTGTCGTCAACTGGCCAGAGGCTTGCGGGATCGTTTTACGCGGCGGAGTATAGTGTTTTTTCGTAAAGTCTTCGATCATCGCTTTACCGTGTGGCGATATGGTTTTCGCCGACTTCAAAATGGTTTGCAGGTCATTAAACTCGGTTTCTGTGACTCCATTTCCATCGAGCGATGCCTTGAGAATATCTCGAATGTCATTGTCAGAGAATTGTCCATCATCGAGTAAAGCGCGGTAAACCGCGTTGCGGAGGCTAAAGTCGCGGATATTCGAAACAATGGCGTAGTTTACAGTGGTCATTGGCCAAATCCCCGCAATCCCAATAGTTCACACCGCCTGATTTGCTCGGCGTTTTTCGTTTTCAAAGGCAACTACAATTCCTAAGTTACTGACGGAAAAGTTCCGTCGACAAGACACTTGTCGTAGCGTGTGGAAGAAAGTTGCTTGAAAAAATTTGGCCGAACAAAATTGTCTATGAGACGGTCTAGGCGACGGGGGACCAGTATTCCCTGCGTAGAAGTTACGGCAAGAGTAGAAATTACGGCAAGATAAGAGAGCGTCATGCGCCGGTGTCGAAAGCAGTGGTGCACAGGGGCCTCTTGTCCGACTGCGCAGCGTCTGCGCGACAATGTTATGGCTTCAAGCCTGCCCAACGCGCAATCTCTTCAGCGCTCCGTGAGCCTTTGAACTCGCTGACTTGTTTTCCATATTGAAAGAGCATCACGTGTGGGATACTGCGAACGCGAAAGTGCTCGGCTAAGTCAGGGCGTTCATCAATGTCGATCTTTACTACGTGGACACGACTGCCATAGGTTCTGGCCAGATGATCTAGTTCACCTTCAATGTGTTGACATGGAGGGCACCATTCAGCGCCAAACTTCACAATCACTGGATGTGTATTGGTGACTTGTTGGATAAAGGCTGGGTCTTTGGGAAGTTCAACTGCTGGACGTGGCGTTCTGAAGAAAAAGAACCCCAAGCCAAGTATGGCTAAAAGGAACACCACCTTATTCATGGAATGGTCATCGTTCATGTATTGGTCCCCGTTTTCCGAGATCTGCCTTGTGAAAACCGTAGAACGCGTGTCGGATGTTGGCATATAGAGAAGCGTTGGATTCGCCGCAATTTGTGTACCTGAGCCGGCATAATTGTTAACGCTCGCTCCGATTCGGGCGGCTTAACCCGAAAACTGTTTTGCACAGAAAGTTGATGCAAGCGTCCAGATGTGTCGGTATGTTGAAACGAGCCGTCATTGCTCGACCGTTAGGGACTTTTCGTTGACATTTTAGGGGTGTTGCACTATCCTCCATACTGGTTCACTTTGTGCGGATTCTGCGGAATCTGCCTACTTTTCTGAATCTCATCTCTTCCTCTCAGGTCTCTTTTCACTTCGATGTTCTCCGATTTTCCCCAAAAATCGTTGGTTAAACAGGTCGATTTATCATCGACTTTGTCGCCATGCGCAAACGGGAAGCGAGCTTGAGCAGGACCTTATTGGAATTGATAGTCTGGTTCGCCACCCTTCAGGGTCTGTTCCAGCTGTTGCCA
>JAFLCP010000109.1 GCA_017303505.1 Planctomycetota bacterium
CCATTGCGACGCAGCTGGTGCCACTGCGATGGGGCCCGAGGACGGCGAAGAACGGCGCGTCGCTGTGGTCGGCATTCTTGGCATCGTTGAAGAATCTGGTTTGGGTCCACTTGCGACCGCAGATGTTGGACTTGGTTGGAAGTTGACCAACTAGCCAGCGATCGGGTGTGTAAACCGGAATCGACTCTTTCTCAACGTTCTTGCCTTGGACCAGGGCTTCGTATCGCCGCTGAGTCAAACGACCCAAGTGATGGTCGATGTGATGCTTCAGATGCCAGTCATTCCAATTGAGGTGACGATAGAGTGCCTTCATCGTTGCGCGACCACGAACCATGAAGGCATGCGTGCGATTGACGTTGTAAGGTCGGTAGACTCGATCGCTGATCTTCTTGGGCGGATGCTTGGCAGCGTAAAGGTGTTGGCCTCCGAGATAAGCTAGTCCCCAGTCTTCAGGAAGTTCGCGCACGTATGCCTCGAGGTGTTCAACGAAGTCGGGAACGAAGCCTGCGTCATCTTCGAAGACCACGTACGAATCGATGCCTTCCAGCAAGCACTTCTCGAGGATCAGCAAGTGCGAACGGTAGCAGCCCCAGGCACCATTGCCGGCACGCCACTGCTCGGGCGTCGCAAGTCTGCGACCATCGATGGCACCGAAACGCTCAACGTCTGGGAATGGCCACGGCTTTGGTAGTTGTTGCATCCACTCATGCAATCGATCATCGCGGCGATCGAGATTCATGAGGAAGCAACGTTCAACGATCTTCTTCGTCGGTATCTGGATCGTCTTCGTTGGGCTCGAGTGCACCGTCTGGGAACTTACGTTCAAACCGGCGGATGGCAGTGAGCACGAGTGACTTGGCGATGGTTCTAGTAAACTTTCCATGGGGTAATCCTCTGAGTTGGGCTTCTTCCAAAAGCCATTCGATAATGGTGTCGAGATTCGTACGGCATCCTTCCACGCCCCAGTCGTTCATGGTCTCGGCGCGGGTCTCACACTTGCAGGTGTCGCTTGGTCTTGCGAACCATGCGAGCATCTTGCGAAGTTCACTTCCTGGACCCGGCTTGTAAGCTGCGATCCGCAGGGTCGTTGGTTCTTCCTGATTAGGCAGGTAGCTCTTCAGCAGTGTTTTGAGTTCGTCGACGCTCTGGTTGCGCCGGCGTTTATTGACGATGGCCATGCCGATGGTCACGAGGTTGACTGCTTGTGCGTTCGAACACTCGCTGCAGGCTCGGCAACCGCTGGACGAGGCCTGAACGGAGCAGTCGGCCAAGTGACCAGCAACCTGGCATCGGTTGTCATTGGTTAGGTTGGGACAATGGATCATGCTGCCACCTCCACAACTTCACCATCGAAACCACCAGAGCCACTCGGTGGTTCACCCACTTCAGGACAATCGCTTTCAAGTAGCTGCCAGCCGCACGACCAAATCCATGTTGAGTTGCATGGTTCGCTTGTGCTGCTTTCGAATGAAGGAGGTTCGCTTGGCGGTTCGCTATCGGAATGGCTTACGCTTGGGCGATCCGATTCGCTCGTGGATGGATCTGGGGGATCACTTGTTGACGGATCATTTGAGTCACTGATTGATGGATCACGCGAATCGCTGGTAGACGGCGAAGAATCACTGTCAGATCCGCTTGTCGATCCGCTGCCAGAATCGCTTTGCGAATGACTAGCAGAACCACTGGTTGAGTGACTAGTTGACCATGGCACGCTGTAGCTTTCGCTGTAACTTGGTCGATCGCTACTCGACTGGCTCTCCGAACTATCACCGCTCGATGGTTCGCTTTCGGATCGCGATTGACTGTCTGATCCACTTGCGGACTGGCTCTCCGAGTCGCTTGTTGAGTCGCTATGGCTTTCGCTTTCACTGGAATCACTCGCCGAAGCGGAACCGCTACCACTGGAATAACTTGGCTGCGAGTAGCTTGGCAAAGAATAGCTGGGTACCGAGTAACTATCGCTGCTTGGATCTTGCGAATCAGACTGACTTTCCGACTGACTGTCGCTTTCCGAACTAGTTGATTCACTTTCAGAACTATCGGATTGACTGCTGTCGCTACCACTCGAATTGCTCTGGCTGGAAGCACTGCCGCTGGATGATCCCGAGTAGCTGGCGCTGTACGAATGACTGTAGCTGGTATCGCTTGAGTACGACTTACTTCCTTGCGACGAATCCGATTCACTCGATTCTGACTGACTGGACTCTGATTCGCTCGAACCTGATTGGCTTGAGTCAGACTCACTGGAGCTTGATTCGCTGGAACCACTGGATTGACTTGAATCGCTCGACGCCGAGCTTGATCCGCTCGACGAGTAACTGCTCGAGTACGAAGGCCCGCTCAGCGAAGTCGATTCGCTTGAATCACTTGATGATTCACTGGACGCGGAGGAATCAGAGCTTGAGGAATGGCTTGAGCTTGATTCGGACGAACTTGATGCCGAGGAACTCGAGGACGAGAGGCTGGAGGAACTTAAGCTTGATGATGAAGAAGCAGAGCTCGAACTCGACTGATCGCTCGACGACGAACTCATCGATGAGCTACTGCTTGAAGAGCTAAGCGAACTTGACGAGCTGGACGAAATGCTTGAACTGCTTGAGGAGGATGGACTCGAAGAGCTGCTGCTTGAGCCCAAGCTCATACTGCTTGACGACGGCGACGATGAGCTCGACATGCTAGACGAACTGCTGGAGCCGGAAGAGGATATCGATGATTGACTCGAACTACCACTGGATGACGAGGAACTTGAGGATGAGCTTGAAATGCTGCTGCTCGAACTCGAGCTTGAGCTACTACTGGAGCTACTTGAAGACGACGATGATGAAGATGATGAAGATGACGAACCGCTGCTGGAACTGGAACTACTGCTTCCCTCACAGCATCGGCATCCGATGGTTAAGTAGGCGCTGGTGTCCTCGTGAAAATGACACACGATCTGCTGGCTTGTCAGAAGTGCATAGTCACAAACGTTGTAGACCGCGACCTTGACGCCAATCGGTGCCCAGACACCGTTGGCATATCTCAGTTCACGAGCCATGCCCCAGCTTTTCGCCTTGAGACGAGATACTGGTTTGCAGAGCAACGTTTGCTTGGGCGGGTCGATGATCCAGGAACGATTGCCATCGTACGTGACGCTGAGATATTGATCACCTTCGTAGTTGGAAACCGGACCTCGAATTCGCTGGGCGCTCGGGTTTCGAGCGATGATGCGAACGCCTTGACCATTCGGCTTTCGAACCGGATCAATGGTCCCGGAATCGTCTAGCTGAAAGAGATCGCAACTGGCGGAACCAGTCGATAAGCCGGATCGTCCTGGGATACCACCGTTGGGAACCTTCACAAGGAAAGCTGGATCGGCTGGTTTTCCGACTCGAACAACAGCCCACTGGACGCCCGATTGATTTGGATCACGTCGCCACAGGATTTGAGCCGATCCGTTTGGCTTCGATTGGAGAGTCGTTCCGCCCGCGTCGGCGACATCGGCATACTGATGCCAAGTCTCTTGTATGTTCACACGGGCAGCCACCACGCCAGCGAACACCACTCGACCGACTTTGTCCTCCGCGATCGGCTCGATGGCGACACCGATTCGACCTGTGTGTTCGTCGGCAATAGGCCGAACAGATTGAATGGTCGCATCTCGTACAAAACGAGCGAGTGCTGTATTGTCGACGTCAGGATCGCCTAGTGGGGCGTTGAAACCGACGATTCCACCGATGGGCACAGTGGTCGCACTTTGATAGTGAACGCGAACGGTGGCAGCGTCGCGAACGTGGGTGCGGTTTCCTCCGCCACCCGAGAGACGATCGCGAGCGATGGCATCGGCTGCAGCCAGCAGACGGTTGTACTCCGCTGCCGTGATATTGAGTTTCTCGCCTGGTCGAACACGCCTCGCCATTACTCGATCCCCAATGCGTTAAAGTTCGCTTCGGGGTAAACCTGCTCGACGTAGGCCGCTTCAGGAACTTGCAATACTCGATCACCGACAACCTCTTCGCCATGTTTGACCCAGAGGTAGTCCCAACCTCGCTTAGCGACACCGTTGATGTTTCCAACTCGCAAGTTCACCTCATTGGGTCGCGCCGCGAAGTGATAGGTCACATCAACCCAATTCTGTTCATCCTCGCCACCTTCACCACCTAGGAACAATGCCTCACCTGGTGCGAAGATCGACCAACTGGTCGAATTGACTCGCCCTGTCATGGCGACCATCGCCAGGAGGTATTCGGTCGAGACAAACTCAAACTTCTTGCGGACAGAAAACTCGAATGCAGGAACAGTCACGTCAACGCCGGCAACGCCCGAGTCGCTCACACCGATTGCACCGCGATAGTTCGGAGGGATCTTGCCAGGTGCTGCATAGATTCCACGTGTGAATAGGGACTGATTGAGATGAATTGATGCCCCAGTAGTATTGAATGAGACTGGATCGAGCTTCGTCTTGTTGATCGACACATTGACAAGGGCATGCTTTTCATTGATGTACTCGCCATCAACTTGCAGATAAGGAACCAAGTCTCGTTGCGTCGCTCGATAGTATGCATAAACGGCATCAGCCGCGGCAGCCGGATCGACCGAGCCACCGTTGGTGCCGACATAGACGAAGGTGTCCGAGGTCGTTTTGCCTCGCGTTGCCTTCTTGGACAGCGCAGCCAGTTCGAAGTTGTATCCACCAGTTGAGAATCCCATCAGCTGAACACGAAGCCTCCCGTGCGTGCGCGTTCGGCAAGCTGAGAAGTGTTCTCAGCGGTTTGGATAATGGCGCGTTTCACATCGTCCGAGAGCCCTTCGCCGGCGACTTGTGGCATTTGCAGCCGCGCGACGCTTTGAGATAGCGCAGCATCGAATTCCTCGAGTCGAACACGCACCGCTGCAAAAGAGGCCATGATCGATTCGAGATTGAGAGAAGGTTCTTGATCGACTGCCGTCGGCTCGATGAAATCCTCGGGCGACGATACTTCAGCGTCCACTGGCTGCAGACCGAATTCCGGTTCAACCTCTGGAACCTTAAGTTCTGGATCATTCGCGTCAGCACCGGCATTCACGTCAGCATCGACGCCATCCGGATCGACCTTGTCCTTTTGATCAGGAGGCTCGATCGCGGGAATGAGCGATGCACCACTACCAAGACCGAGCCCACGACTATCGAAGTTTCCAGCCGCTTCTGTTTTCTCCGTTGGCTCCTCGGGGCCATCGGAGAATCGATCCATTGAGTCTTTGGCTGACCGATCCAGACCAAGCTTAAGATCCTTCTTCTTGGGAGGTTTTAGTTTTGGATCTTTGATGCCATCCACTTCAACCTTGGGAACCTTCAGAGCGCCAGGCTTCGGAGGAGCTGGCATATCGGGAAGCGGAGGACCAGGTTCTTTGGCTAGGGTCGGATCTTGGGGCTTGGCTGCGTTGGCTGTTTCTACGGCCGCATCGAATTCCGCTTGGGCTGCTGCTACTTGCTGGTCGCGCTCTTTGGCGCGATCTTCTGGCGATTGCCGACCAGCTTCGCGGGCAACACGAGCTTCCTCACGCATTTGATCGAGAGTCTCTTGAACGCCAGCGGTGGTGTCATCGATAGTCTTTTGTCGTGACTCACTTGCCGCCTCGTTTTGCTTGAACTGCTCTTCTTTGGACGCATCAACGGTTTGGTTCTTGGCCTCGGTCTCCCGGTCGATGACCGCCATCTCAGCATCAATATCACGACCAGCGCGAGCCTTGCGACGTTCCTCAAGTTGCTGCTTAATCCCTTCCTGCATTTGCACGCGATTGGATTCGATCTGTTGCTTGCGTGCGTCGCGCCGCTTCATGCGATCGGCGATGGCTTGCTGTTTCTTATTTTCTTCAGCTTCGTCGGCTGTTCGAATCTCCTTGTCGATCTTGGCCATTTCAACTTCGACATTCACATCGTCATCGAATAGCGACTTCAGCTTGATCCAGGCCTTGCGTAGAAAGCCCACCGTCGAGTTCCACATCGATTTGACTTGTGCGACGAATACCGACCAAGTGTCAGCGAGATAGTCGATCGTTTCGACCCATGCGGTTTCAACGCCTGCCAGAGCATTGATGAGCACGCCACCGATTTGCACCGAGACATCGCCGGCGATGTCGACGAGCTCGCGAAGCCGGATGAAGCCTTTCTTGAGGAAGCCAATCGTGGCGTTCCAGCCTTTTTGCACCGAGGTTGTGAGGATCGTCCAACCATCGGCCATGAAACCGAGCGTCGCATTCCATACGCTAGCAAGTCCCGACAAAGCACTGATCAGCACATCGCCAATCGCATAAGCCGTATCGCCCCAAATATCGGACAGGTAATTGGTGAAGTCGGCCCACACTCCTTTGAGATAGGTTGTGCCTTTGATCCACTGGAGCTTGAGATAGGTCCACAAGACATTGGCGGCTGCGGTGATGTCGCCCGCAGCCAGCGCTTTGGCGATCGCACCAAAGGCCTTGATCGTGTCGGCCTTCAGCGTTTCGAAGACACCTTTCAAGTACTCGATCGCTTCGCCAGCGATGCCGGACGAGTAGATGAAGTAAGCCCCCAGCGCGGCAACTGCAGCGACTACTAGTCCGATAGGTGTGAACAGCGCGCCGATCATGGTCACAAGGACCCCGATCGCTGTTCCCACCAGCGAGAACATCGAAGCCAGACCACCAACAGCGAACGCAGCCACGCCAGCAGCGCTGCCAATACCGATGAAAGCCGCGCCGACTGCAACGACGCCGGCAACGATCAGTGCGACTTTCTTGACAACTTCCTGGTTCTTACCGATCCATTCAATCAGGCCGGAAAGAGCCCGAGAGATTGCTTTCATCATCTTGGTTACAGAGAGGTCGAGCGATTCACCAATCGCAATGGCCACTCCCTCGATCGAGCTTTTCAGGATTCGAAACGCGCCACCGATCCCAGCATCCATGTCGCCGGCGGTCTTGTCGGCGATGCCATTTGACTTCTTAAGGTCTGCAAGCAGTTTCTTTGTATCGGTGACCGTCTTTCCGATGGCCGATGCACTGGTAATGCCCATCAAACCGAAGACTTCGTTAAAGGCTTGGGCGCGGTCACCGCTTCCCATGTTGGCTGATGCAGTAGCAACTTCACCAAGAATGTCGACCAAATCTCTCGCGTTCCCTTGCGCATCCTTAGTTGCTACGCCGAATACCTTTTGAAACTTCTCGGATTCGGCGGCACCCAGGGTGAGCAATCGACGCAGCGCGGTACCGGCCTCACTACCTTGAATCCCGAGGTTTCCGAGCGTGCCGAGAACGGCAAGCGTTTCTTCGAGGCTCATGTTGGCATCAGCTGCCACTGGACCTGCATACTGCAATGCTTCCCCAAGGGACTCGACCGAATTGAAGGACATGTTGGCTGCTGCGGTCAATCGGTCTGAGACTCGCACAGCATCGGTCGCTTCTAAGCTGAATTGACGGATCGTGGCTGACATGATGCCAGAACTAACAGTTGCATCCGTACCAGTTGCTCTAGCGAGATTCATGACCGCGCCTGTCATCTCCTCAATCTGCTTGGGTGAGAAACCGGCGCGACCGAGTTCGGTCATCAACGAAGCAACCTCACTGGCCGAGAAGCTGGTGGTAGCGCCCAAGTGTTTCGCTTTATTGCGCAGCGATTCCAAGGTTGCGCCGGTTGCATTGGCAGCTGCACCAGCGGCCCGAATCGCATCATCGAAACTGGTATAAACTGCCAGGCTGGCTCCCACAGGTGCTGCCGCTGCGACACCAAGGCCAGTGAGCTTGGTGCCAACCAGTCGCGTGGATGCACCGAACGATTTGAGCCGCTTTTGCGCAGCTTCGAGTCCCTTGAGGAACTGGGTGCTCCTCGCGGTCAGCTCGACGTATGCTCCTCCGGCTCTGACTTGCGACATAGCGATTCTGAAGTTCTGGGTTGAAAGTTAGCACCGAGCATCGCTGCAGCTTGCTCAACAGTTCCGCGAGCAACGATTGGCTTTTGGTCTGCGTAGGGATTGAAGTCGTCGGGCTTGAATGGCTTGCGACGCCTCTTGCGATCACGATTCATCTCGGCCATTAACGCCATAATCGTGCTTGCGACATTCCAATCGTGTTGGCGTTTGGCCTCAGCCATCATCACAAGTTGGCGAAGTGTTAAGGGACCTGGATCGACTCCGACGATACCGGCAAGTCGGACGATGAGTCGCTCAATGTCGGCACAGCGAGCTTGCGTTCGAGATCTTCGACGAGCTTGTCGACCAAGTTCGGATCGTCCAGTCGCTTCTCGATCGCACTGATCCCCCGAGTTTCGATCAGCTTCTGCTTCTCGGCCGCCTTCCGCAGAAGACGGCGTCGCGACTCCGGGAAGTAATTGATCAGTGCTTCGAGGAGTGCACCGGTTGCATCGTCGATCGAGTTGCCAGCGAGCCCCTCGCCGAAGGCTTCGTCGGTGATCTGCTGCTGGTCCGCTTGCGGCTTGCAGATTGCAAAGAGCACATCGCCCAGGAGCAACGGATCGGTCGAGAGTCGCGTGATCAAATCACCATCGATTGCTTCAAGAAGATGCACCCCGGTGAGAGTCTTCACGCGGCGCAACGTCGTGTTGTCGATATCCACAATCCAAATGCGACCGGCGCGGTCAACGAACTTCTGCATGATGCCTCCCTGAGTGTTATGAATCCTCTAAACCAACGACAACGCCAGCGATCAAGGACCAGCTAAGCCAGGTCCAACGTTCATACCACCACCGGAACTCGACTGCGTCGGCTTGAGAGTTACGTCAGCGGAGATGACCTCTTCCAGGTTTTGATTGACATTGAAGTTCATTACTTCGCAGGTCAGAGTGAGCGTTCCACCAGCGTCGCTGATGCCGACGTCACAAGGATCGCCGCTGCTCCAGAGACCTTGAAGCAGTCCGAATGCAGAGTCACCTTCTTTGTTGAGCACCGTGAACTCGATGGACGCATCTTTGAGTGTTCCCACAGTGGCACGCCAGCCGTTGTTGGCACGAGTACTGGCATCGGCTTCAGCCTTCTCGAGGCTGACGGTCAAATCCTTGACGTTGGTGATCTCCGCTCCGTCGATGGTGAGGACGGCTTCGAGACCAAGTTTGACTTCTGGCATTGTGAATGATTCCTTTTGACGAACGTTTACTTGACTGAGTTGGCCCAGAACGTGGGGAGCCGACTCCGATTGGCTTCCAGTGCCGGCTTCATGAATGGTCGCTTGGGATAGTGGCGAGGCTTGTTGTCACTGCGTCGCTCGTTCTCTTCAGCAATCAAGCGTGTCGCTCGATTCGCCTGAGCTCCGGTTTGTAGTTCGATCCTCGCGAACTTTGTCTTGCTTCCGTGCTGTATAGCGCGGATCGGACCGTGCTCGCCAACCTTGAATCGATGAGGCTTGAGCTTGCGACGCTTAGTTGCCACGCCGCCGAATTCATGCAAGTTCCAAATGCGTCCAGCAATCTCATTCACAGGGCCGATCGCGACAACGGTTCGGTTGTTGGTGACGTCGTAGCGAATCACTCGCTTGAGCATGCCTGTCTGTGTATGCGGTGGGCTTCCAGGCTTCGATGCCTTCTTGCGTTTCCGAATGCTCCGCTTGGCTGTCTTTCGAACCGCACCGCCGGCTTCGCTCAAAGAAGTGAAGGTCGCTGTTTCCGCCTTCTTCTTGAGCTTCTGCTTATCGAATTGAGTTCGGACCGTAATCTTGATCATCGCGCCAGTTCAAAGGTTAAGGTCAACAAGCTTGTAAACTGACGCAGTTGTTCCCAGTGTTCGCTGGAATACAGCACTGCATGCTCGGCCTTCACGCATCGAGCCGCTTGAAATGAATCGAGCCTCTTCAGACGAAACTCGTCGGCAATCTTCTCCACGAGATCAACCAGCGGATCGATCTCATCGTTGGTTCCCTTTGAAAACTTCTTCTGCACCGCGACATCCACGCGGCAGTGGTACTTGTTGTGGGCGCGGTCGTGAGGGAATAGCTCAACATCGCGAGGCACAACGGTTACGCGGAGTTCCTTCATGTCTTCGAGGTCGAAGTTAGGAACGTACATGCGTTCGGCGACGAATTCAAAGTCGAACTCGGCTGCATTGAGCTGGGCGGTGACACTATCGGCAACTTGTAAAACTGTCGTCATGACGGATGGGATTCGATCTGTTTAGTGTGGATTCGAAGTTTCAAACGGAATGGATCGCTGTAGCGCCAAGGTGGATCGCCACCGAGGGCCATCACTTCAAAAATGAAGGTATGGTCGCCATCGATCTCCACGATTGTGTCACCGCGTCGTGGCAACGTTCCGATGATCGACGAAAGCAGTGCATAGGTATCGATCAGAAAATCGCGAACCTGGCTGCGAGTGACAATGCCCTCGCCATCGTCCTGGTCGTACATCGACTTGCCGATCGTTGCTTGGAGCGTGGCTCCCAGTTCTCCTCGGCGATACACGACCTGGCGAGACGCGTGCTGAGTGAGTTTTGAGGCAAGCCACTCCTGGCCGTTCTTCAGTAAATCGCTCATTTGTTTGGAACAACTCCCAGCGTTCGCTCAACAATCCACTCCAGTCGTCGCCAGAACTTGATTCGATCAAGCAGTGGATTGAGCAGGTCAGTCATCACGCAGTACTTCGATTCAAATGGATCAATGTGATGTTGTGCGTGATGCTTTGGAGATTGCAACAAACCGATCGATTGCAGTGCGTCGATACATGAGGCGACCTTTCCCTTGCTATGAGCCCAAGCGTGAATCTCGTTTGCTTGACTCACAAACACAAATACTCCACAGATTGGATGCGGTACCGTTAGCAAGAACGCGATCGCTGCGGGAATGATCGTTGTTGAGTTGCGAGACCAATAACCTTGATCCAGGAATGCCAAAGGTTGGTCATGATGCAGCTGATTGGGTTTGGCAATCCAGTCGCCGATCAGTGGCCACTTCACATCCGCGTAACGATCTTCCCACCAATGCCAGAAGCCAGCCAAAAGATCCGCTGACAAATAGCAACACAGCAAATATCCAATCCAATGAAACATAGTGAAGACTTGTGTCCTAGAGCATAGAAACGAGAGACAACCACTTTGAACTGACGCATGCTACACAGGCAGAATCTTTCTTCCCGATCGTCCGAAAAGGACGCCTGCGGCGAAGGCTCCAATCACAAGCAATCCGATAAGGAGCTTGTCGCGAATCCAGCGTTGAATGCGTTCGAATAATCCCAAGACAGGACTATCCGCAGGATTGCGTTTTCCGTCTTCGTCCCGAGGACGTGGACGCAGGATAGTTTCTTGATCAGGCTCAACGATGGAGTCAATGACATCTTGTGACGCGGGATCGCTTGTTTGATTCGACACAGCCAGAGGTTGAGTCGGCCAAGTCGCAACGTGGTACTTTTCCTGCTCATCGGAAACTTCGCGTACACCTTGTGGCAGAGCCTCGAGCGATTTCGGCAGACGGCCCTTCATGGCTTGGAGCAAGAACGGAGTCGATTGACCAAGCCCTTCGCCTCCGCCTCCCCAAGTGAGGAGCCCAACGACACGAGGACCAACATCGGTATAGTCGATCACGCTAGAACCGCTCCGACCTCCAATCGCTTCAGGCTTCCAAGTAAGAATCTGTCCTTCGCTACGATTCAAGCTAAGCACTTGCAAGCTCGGCCATTCACAGCGAGGGCAGCCGTAAGTGCTGACCATTGCCCCCTTGGTTGGATAACGGTCGGCGAGCGGGATCGGGCGGACATCTTTTGCGAACTCAGCGTTGCATTTAAGCAACGCAAAGTCGACGCTCATCCCTCGGCCATATCCGGAAGAGATGATAGCTCCTCGGCCTCGCTCAACGGTACCATCTGAGTTCCACCGTTCGAGGTTAACGGTGCGACCTCGTTGAGTGCCCGCTACGTGAGCGTTGGTAAGAACGATCGCGTTTCCATCCGCATCGCGACCGACAACCGTTCCGCTCCCACAAACGCCGCTGATGGTGACACGAACTGTGGCTCGAATGACTTGGGTGAATCGATCCTCATCACTAGCGGCCGAGCTTTCGATGGTGGATGTATCGATCTGAATCTCTTCAGTGAGAGGAACCAACTGGATAATCGAACATTGGCCATCTTTGCAAACCACCTCCTGTGCTGAGACAGTAGATGCAAGGTAAGTGAGGATCGCCAACATGGCGACGTGAATTGCGATTCTCATAGAACACGGATCCTTAAGCAGAGAAAACAGAAACATTGTGAAGTGACGACTAACGCTGGACCGCAAACGCAGGGATCGTTTGGAGAGCCAAGGCCCAACTCGTGCCCCTGGTGCGGGCCAGCGGTAGTCGTCGCTAACTCTTGAATACCACCCACAATCTTGCGTTCGTTTGAGGTGTTACCGCAACGAATCGAATGGGCAGCCCACACATGGCCTTCATAGTGACGTAGCGTGGATTGGCCGGATCAAACAAATCGGTTTCATAACTGGCGAGTTGAACGTTATCGCCATTAGGTAAACGACCTTCGATGATCCATGCTGACGGAACGGACTGACTTGCCACGCAAAAGCAACTGCGATACTCGCCCACCGAGAGCCATTGGCTGACAAGGCCATTGGCCATCCGCAAAGAATGCGTTGCGCGAGCTCGATCGATTGTTACTTTTGCGATTGATGCCATCATCTATTGACTCAGACGTAAACGGACTGTGAGCGTGCCTGGCGGCGCGGCCTCTATGGCTTTGCCGATCATCGAATGGGCGTATGCGTTCTTGACCACATGCCAGCTGATCTGCGACCAGTAAAGGATCGTCCCAGCGGGAATATTGGTGGTTGGGTCCTTTACGACGTCGAAGACGCCGCGAACCGTGATGCTGCCTCGTGAGCCCGCACCAATCCCAAACTTGGCGATGCCCACAAGCTTTCCCACGACGACGATCGAACCTGCAGGCACATCAACCTCAGGTACGAAGTCGACGGTCGTGCCGTCAGCAACGTGGATCGCTCCAATGTTTATGATTTGTGCGTTGTTGCTCACGGTGTCTCATCACTGGCTCAGGCGAACGCGGACAAATGAATCAGTGGCGGCAGCGTCGGTGACGACTTTGCCCAGATACTTGGTGCCAACATCGTCAGCGGCCACAGCCCCGTCTTCATCGACGTAGACCTTGGTGCCCGCTTCGAACTCGATTGCCAGAGCGGGGTCTTTGGGAATGTCAAAGACACCTTCCAGAGCGATCGAGCCGAGCGAGCCGGCCTTGATGTCGCGTTTGGTAATCCCCACCAAGTCGCCTTGGATCACGATTGATCCAACCGCGACATCAACGGTGGGAGTGAAATCGACGGCCTTACCGTCATGAACAAATTGAGCTTGCATATCAGTCTGGAGTCCTGAGTCTTGAGTCTTGAGTTTGTTAGGACGGATGGGTCGAATCCGACAGATCCAGCCCATCTAAGGAGATCACTCGCCGGTGACCTTCACCGCAGCGCGTGGGTCTTGCGAGTTCACACCGAAGTCGATGTAAGAACGGAAGCCCATGCCAAGTGTGTTGGCAGGCATTTCAACGCGCTCGATGACCGGCGTGCGTCGACCATTGAGGAACACAATCTCAAACGCCGGCAGCACATTCGGATTAGCGAACAGATACCAAGCCGAGCCGCTGGCTCCCTGGTAGTAGCTGTCCGACAAGTGCGGCGTTGAAATGACGCGGTACTTGTTGCGGTGAGGGTTGTCGACCGGGATCTTGGTCGGCGTTCCTTGCGCATCGATCATCAATTGCGCAGAGCCCATCAGCAGTTCGGCGTCGGTTTCAATCTCGACGGGAACAACCAGGAATTCGGGCCGAATGTTAATCGGCTTTTGGTCCTTGGCTTTGTTGCTCGGTCCAGCCTTCTGTTTGCGGAAGGTTGTCTTGGCAACGGTGAGTGATTCGGGACCGAACTTTGTGTCTGGACCCGTGAGCAAGTTGGCGTTAGCCGAGGAGAAGAACCCGGTGTTCTTGAGGAGCAACGTAAAGAACAGGTCGTCGATCGACTCCGCTCCGCTGCGACCCATTTGACGCGGTATGTCCATGAATGCGTTGAGGTCATCGTTGATGATGTCGTGACGCGTCAGCGCAAGGATCTGACCATAGGTATCAGCCTTGTTGCTGTACTTCTGGTCCGAGAGCTTGCCATGCTTCAGTTCACCATCTGGCGCAACCTTTTCGAAACCGCCAGTGCCAAGCAAACGATAGCGCGAGATCTCCTTGAAGTCACTCACAGTCCCGATGCTGCAGAGGTCAAACGCTGCGATCGGTGTCGACTCATAGGCAGACAGAAGCGTCTTGTTCATGACGTTTTCAAGGATTCCAGGGAGCGACATCGTCGAGAAGCCGGCGCGAATCGTTGCGGTTCCATCACCAAAGACGCGCGGAACATCGAATCCTTCCAGTCGTGCGCATTCGGCGACAAGTTCACGCAAGCCGATATGACGAAGTGGGTCGGCAGCGTTAAGCGTTCGCTCTCCATAGGCCTTGAGCAGCTTGGTTTCGTCGAGTCCAACCGATAGACAGCAAGCTGCCTCGAGAACTTCACGGCGGTACATCGGTTGGCTTGCCTGTTGATCAGGAGCCTTGGGTCGTTCGATTCGCAGCACTGCCAACTCCGTTTTTGTAACGCTCCAGCCTTCTTCAAGGGCGCGAGCTTCGATCTCTGGATGCTTGCCAGCACACACTTTGCGAATGCCGGCGATACGTTTGGATTCAGCAGCGGCTTCGATGCGCATCTTGGAAACGACTCCACTAGTGACAGGACGCTTGGGCTTGCTGCCCATATCCAGGCTGGCGTTTACCGGGTCGAGCTCCGAATCATCGGAGTCGGTGCTGTCGTTTTCCGACTCTTCGTTGTCGAGCTCCTCGTCATCGCCAGATTGGCCAGCTGCAATCCGAGCCTCGGTGTCATCGTCGGCACCAAGGGCCACAAACGAGACTTCGCCGAGCGTTGACTTGCGAGCGATGTAAACAGGACCTTTGAACTCGCGACTGTTGGCGGTTGCGGACTTGCCTTCAGGAATGAAGACAACCTTGTCGGCATTGGCACCAAGCGATGCTTGCCAAGGGAAACCGTTCTCACTGGTGGCGATGACTTCTTGAGCGGTGTTGCCTACACCCGATATCACGCCGGCGACTTCCAGTCGCGAATCGCGAACCATGATGTCATCGGTATGACCAACGATACTGGCGCGATCGTGGTCCTTGAGGATTGGGCGCGACTTACGAGTCACTCGCATGCCTGCTAGGTCCACAACGACAGGGTAAGGCCAGCCACCAAGACGCATCGCGCCACCGGTATAAGCGACCATTGAGAACTTTCGAAGCGCGGGCTTGCCTTCTTCGGCAGCCTCAGCGGCTTGTAAATTGATCGAACTGGCATCGTCACAAACGATTCGCAGCGAACTGGGTACCGATTCGGCATCCAACTCACTCTGCTTGTTCGACTGCAATGTCTTCGTCATCCGTTACCTCTCCTGGAGAAAGTGAAGTTGAATCGGTCGAGAGTCCGAGCTCACGCATGAGCGAGATCTCTTTCGCGCGTTGTTTAAGTTCCGCCTCCCAATCACGCCCCTGCCTCGCGTATTCATGGGCCAGAGTTGTCGTATGATTGGCGAGGCGGATTTTCTGGGCATTAGCTTCTTTGGCCGGGTCGACATGCTCATGTCCGTCCCAGAACCATTGATGCTCGAACGACGAGTCGAGAGTGCGAAGCGAGTTAGGCAGATAGCCTTCGATGAGAATCGCTTCGCGCAGCCATGCATACAGAATGCGATCCAGAATGGTGCGAGCCATTTGGGACTGCTCGACACGGATCGACTTGAAGTAAGTTTGATGATCGAGTCGCCCGGAGGCGTAGTTGTAACCCGACGAATTTCCAGCAGCGACATTGAAGGGCATGTTCAAACAACGTGCGATTTCGTTGAGAATTTCGCGTTTGAACTCGGCGTAGGTCGTTGCTGGTTGCTCAGCGTGCATCTGAGCCATCTTCCAACCGCCTGGCATCGTTAGCAGAGATCGCTTCTCCAGTTCGATCGGTTCGAAAGGTTCAGCGGCGTCGGCTTCGCCACCTGCCGGCGCATCGGTGTAGAGAATCCCTGCAAAGTCAGCAGCTGTTTCGGCAGCCGCAAGAACAGCGAGTGTGAATCGTCGGAGTTGTGCGAACAGCGGCAGCGCCGGCGTGATGTCGGGAATGCCACGGATTTGCCCTGGCCGATCGCTTCGGAAGTAGTGAAGAATAGAACTCGCGGCGATGGTGTCGTAATTCTCGGTCAACGAGAAAGCGTCGTCTCCTGGATGTTCTCGGAGGACATCATAAGAGATCGCGTTGCCATGCTCATCAAAGCGAATGCCATCGAGATAGCGATAACCATCCAGTGCCAAGAGTGGCGAAGTAACCTGTTCGGCTTCGACCAGCTTGAGATCGAGCTGAACTGGCGAATCGATTCTTGGGTTACTAGTTAGCAAACCAAAGGATTCACCATCTGAGACGCGAGCGAGCCGCATCGTGCGTAGCTTTTCTGCGAGTCCAACTGCATCAGCCCAAGCAAAAAACTCCTGCTCAACAAAGCGGTTTGCGAATGCATCCGCAGTCAGCATCTGCAATCGAGGTCCAGTACCAACACAGTCGTTGGCAAGAGTCAGCGAGATGCCACGAGCGTAAGAATTGTTAGCGATCTCGTATCGCGAACGGTTGCGTAGCGTGCGGCGCACTTCGGGGCTATTGGCCGCGCTGGCCGATAGTCCGTCAGCGGCCGCCCAGTGGCGAACGTTGTCGACCGTGGTGGTCGCAGCGTCGTAACGCCCCAGCAACCTCATCAACGACCAGGGGTGTCGGGCCGAGCGTCCACGGACGAGCGATCGATCCTTTTGATCGCTGTTCTTGCTCAGAATCCCTGACAACAACTTAAACATCCGTGACTCAATCCCTACTGTTAAACCCGACACCCCTGCCTATAGAAACAAGCTCGATCAGTTGCGAACGATTAGTCCGCCCCTGGTGGCACGAGCTTGTTAAATCGAAGGCCACGCTTCTTTTGGGAGGCGGCTGCCTTGGATGCCAGATACTTGTCAGCAGCGATCTGCTCGGTCAGCTTATGCTGCTCGACGCTACCGGCATCTCCTGATGCCTTAGCGGGTACTTTCGCACTCTCGCGAATCGTTTCTTTCAAGTTGTCAGACATACATGCGTCCTACCTGAGAATGAAGAAGTGGTCTTCTATCTGTAGGAATACCCGGTACCCATGTAGATTGACGGAAAAGCGAGAATATTTTTTTGATCAAGTCTTGCGGACTACTGGTTCCGCCGGCGCTTCTGCATACAAGTCAAACTCATGCGGTGCTAACGTGACGTCCTCGGAATGTCGGCAGAGCCCAGATTCCACATCCGAGTGAGCTTTGGGGGTACCTAAGGAAAAAAGCGTTGACGCCGCGATTGACAAGCCATTGGCTCGCGGTAGATTGATGATGTTCAAGGTGATCTTGTTGGATGCCAACAAGGTGAACAGGGAACTCCGGTGCGTCTTCTTCCCGAAGGCAATTCCGGGACGGTCCGGCCGCTGTGTGCCACCCGCGATCTTAACTGATTGCAATCGTTGCTCCTTTCTTTGGAATGAGCCATTGTCCGCCTGACTCAAATCAGGGTCCCGGTTTAGCAAAACCGGGGGGATGAGAAGGCTGTGAGCAAACGATACGGTGGTGAGTCAGAAGACCTACCTTGAGCTAGACGATGTCGTGCCTTCCTGGATTGAGGCAATCGTTGCAGTCGATCGATGCTGTTCGTCTCGTTGGGTTTTACGCCCCAATTGCCTTCTTCATTGATCTACTGACCCGTTCATTCAAAGCCAATAACAGCCATTCGTTGGCTAGTCCATTCGCTCAAAAGCCACCGTGATCTGGTTGCATCAATTTGGTGCTGTCCGGATTTCGCTAGCGTCTGCGCGCATGGAATGAAAGGCGTGTCATGATCCAAAAACTCAAGACGCTTTTTATAGCGTCCATCTTCGCAGTCGCTAGCATTCAAAGCGGTAGAGCAAAAGCTGATCTTGTTTTCTCAGGCCCCACTGAGACCACTCACGCGATCGATCCAGCCATTGCAGCCAATGACAGCCGATTTCGGGAGTGGGCAAATTTCATCGATCCAACTCGAACGTCATTCGCGCCCCGAGGCAGTTCGGTCATCAATCAGACAGGTGGATTCAACAGCCTCGGAGACCTAGACGCCACTCAAATCGCTAATGGTCTCTCTCCAGGATTTCTAACAGTCACGTTCCCGACCGGAATCAGGAACGGTCTGGGGCACGACTTCGCAGTATTCGAAAACGGCTTTACCTTTGGCACTAACTCGAATGGTGTTCCAGGGTTGTTCGCCGAGTTCGCCTACGTCGATGTTTCAACTAACGGCATTGACTTCGCGAGGTTCGATAGCATCAGTCGAAACACGGGGCCAATCCAAGGGAGCGGAGCATTCGCTGGTTACGACGTCACGAACGTCTACAACCTGGCAGGCAAACATGCTGCTGGCTTCGGTACGCCGTTCGATCTCGCTGAATTGACCTCGCACACCCTGGTGTCTGGCGGTCTGCTTGACTTGAACAACATTCAATATGTCCGACTCTTTGACATACCAGGTAACGGAGCGTTCGTCGACAGCTTAGGCAATCCGATACGCGACAACTGGCTAACAACGGGAACAGGCGGTTTTGATTTCCGATTGGGCACAGGGCTTGGCGTTGGAGTTATGAATGTCTCAGCAGTCCCAGAGCCATCGAGTCTAGCATTGCTCACCATTGCGGGCTTGGGGGGCGTTGCCTTTCGTAGGCGTCGGCATGCTAGATCACGCGACATGGAAGGCAAAGCTACAGAAAGCGTATAGGGATCGTCATGGACGGTTCAAATATGGTCCACCAAGTTGCATCGCCTTGCAATCACCAGTGCCAACTATCGAAGATGGAAGTCTGCGTCGGTTGCGGTAGAGATCGATCGGAGATTGCACTCTGGTCATGCAGCGATGATTCGGTGAAGCAGCTAATTGTAGAGCGAGCTTTGGTCCGGCTTCGCCTTCTACGCTTGCGAGATCGCTCGGATGGCTTCACGCTTGTCGAGCTGCTTGTGACGATTGGCATTATCGGGGTTCTTGTTGCTCTATTGCTTCCCGCAGTGCAAGCCGCCCGAGAGGCCGCTCGAAAGGTGTCTTGCAAGAATAACCTAAGGCAGATCGGTATTGCACTTCATAACTATCACGACTCGCACAAATCGTTGCCTACTGGATGCATTGAATGGAGAGCGTGGAACGCTCCTCCGAACCGACGCCAATTCGCATGGTCTGCAATGCTACTGCCTTTTGTGGAGCAACTTAATCTACATCAGCAGATCAATTGGAATAAGCCATTCGATGCGCTTGAGAACTCAAGCGTAGCCAAAACTGACTTGTCCATCTATTTGTGTCCGACGGAACCACACCTCCCACCCAATAAGGGCCAAATCAGCTACGGCGGCATCTTCGGTGAACTGGTTGTTGATCGAGAGCAGGATGACGGGCTCTTTGTTAACGAACGAGCGTTCCGTTTTAGCGACGTCATCGACGGTTTGAGCAATACGCTTGCCGTCTCAGAGGACGTTGGTGGACCAGACCGTCAGTGGATCAACGGTCGCAATATCTTTGCGGTCGCTCATGGCATCAACGACCCAACCGCTTGGGTTGGTGATAACGAAATCCGCAGTGCTCACGAAGGTGGCGCTATGTTTCTGTTCGCGGATGCTCGAACGTTATTTGTTTCTGAATCAATCGATAAACAACTTCTTGGCAAGCTGATCACACGAGCCAAGCAAGAGGTTGTGGAATTGCCTTAACCCCTTTCTTATTCACTGGAGTAACGATATGAGAATCTTTATCCTTGCTGTCACAGCAATTGCGAGTCTGTTTTCGACTTTAGAGAGCCGCGCAGACATTGTCATTGGATTCGAGGAATTGTCCCTCGCGCCAAACAGCTTCTACAACGGCAATAGCGGCGTTGGAACCAATACCAATGGATGGTCAAGTGGAGGTGTACACTTTGGAAACAGCTACAACTCAAGCTTCGGTGGTTTTTGGAACGGCTTTTCTTACAGCAACGTAATCAATACCACGACGCCTGGGTTTACGAATCAGTACGCGTCCTTTGCTCCAGCCGGCCCTGGCGCGGGAGCCGGTGGTTCTCAAAACTATGCGGTTGCATATTCAGGATCTCATGCATTTTTCAACTTGCCATCCAACACACTCTTGTCCTCTGTTTCACTCGCCAACACGACCTATGCAGCGTTGTCGATGCAGACCGGAGATAGCTTCGCCAAAAAGTTCGGCGGAGTCTCTGGGAACGATCCCGATTTCTTTCGCGTCTCGCTCAGTGGATTCGACGGGCTAAACGGTACGGGCAATTCCATCGGTTCGGTTACGGTCAATCTTGCCGACTTCACTTTTGCGGATAATAGCCAGGATTTCATTCTATCGAATTGGCTAACTGTTGACCTTTCATCAATTGCGAGCTCTCGATCTGTGTCATTGTCGTTCGCCTCGTCAGATGTCGGTGCCTTTGGCATTAATACACCGACCTACGTTGCATTCGACAACTTGACCATCACCGCCGTTCCTGAACCGTCGAGCTTTGCATTACTAGGCATCGCTGGAACTGGCATTGCTTTGTGGCGACGACGCCGATGCAAAGCAAATTCGCGAAGAGTGTCAGAAGGACCAACGTCATGATTGTTTCGAACCGTATTGCGGTCATTGCTACGCTGATCGTGTTAGCTGTTCTCAGTCGCCTAATTCCGCATCCACCGAATTTTGCGGCGGTGGGGGCTGTCGGGCTATTTGCGGGCGCATCGCTAGGGAATCGTTGGTTATCGTTATTGATTCCGATTTCCGCCATGATCATTAGCGACGTTGCAATTGGATTGCACTGGATGTGTATCGTCATTTACCTATCAATGGCTCTGTATGTCGTAGCTGGCTGGTGGGCGGGCTATCAAATCGACGCTAAGCGACTGATAGCCGCTTCGTTGGCGGCTTCGATTGGCTTTTTTGTCATTACGAATTTTGCGTGTTGGCTAACGATGTATGAGAGATCATGGGCCGGCTTTGCAAGCTGCTATGTCGCAGCCGTGCCATTTTTCCAAGACACGTTGTTATCGGATTTCGTGTTTGGTTTGGTTTTATTTGGGGCATTGCGTTTCGCAGAGTCGCGATTACCGGCCTTGCGACCGGTAATTGCCAAAGAGGCGATCGCATGAGGTTTGTTTGACGTCAATTTAACACAGGAACTAAAGACATGGGTTGGACGGTCGAGAGCGCCGCATTGACGCGGGTTAGGAAGAGAGATGGTCGCGATGCCGAGTTCGACAGACGTCGAATTGAGCAGGCAATCGAAAAAGCTTTTCGTTCGGAATTGAATCTGGCAGACGGGCAACCGCTGCCTGCGGATTCTTACCAGGACATCTTAAGCATCGTTGAGCAAGTCATTGAGCTTGCCACAGCGGCGGGACGAACTGAGCCACTGCATGTTGAGCAGATTCAAGACATCGTCGAAATCGGCTTGATGCAGCGGCAGCACTTCAAAGTGGCGCGGCGTTACATCCTCTATCGTTCCGAACATGCTAAGCTTCGCGCTGTTCGACAGGAAGAGTCAGCCGTAGCGAATAGTCGGTCATCGCCGGTGCAAGTCGTTCCGCAGGTTGAAATTGAACCCGGCGTCTTTGTGCGTTTTGACGCGGGTCGAATCCGGACGTTCTTGTTATCTCTGCCTGAATCCAGGAACGACGCTATACGTCTCGAGGAACTCATCGATGAAGTCATCAAGGGATCGTTTTCAGGAATGACCACCAACGACATAGCTCGCTCGCTGGTTCTCTCCGCGCGAAGCCGAATCGAAGTCGATCCAGCCTACGACCGATTGGCAGCTTCACTTCAACGAGCGATCGTGTACCGACAGTCGCTGGGATGCGCTCAGAATCGGGATGACTTTCAAGCGATCTATCGCAACAAGTTTGAACACTACATCATCGAAGGTATTCGGCACGAACGACTTTCCCCGGATTTGCGAGGATTCGATCTCCAGCGTTTAGCCGACGCACTGCACATCCAGCGCGACAACGAATTTCGCTATCTGGGAATCCAGACGATTTATGATCGCTACTTGCTGCACATTGACGGGCGACGTATCGAAACGCCGCAGTATTTCTGGATGCGCGTCGCGATGGGTTTGGCTCTGGCAGAGCCTCGCGATGTGCAAACCGATCGAGCCATCGAATTCTATGACCTGCTCTCATCATTTCGTTATACCTGTGCTACGCCGACGCTATTCAACTCGGGTACGCGCCACCCGCAGCTTAGCAGTTGCTATTTGACCACAGTCCAAGACGATCTCGCGCACATATTCAAGAGCATCGGCGACAATGCTCAACTCTCCAAGTGGGCGGGTGGTTTGGGCAACGACTGGACTAATGTAAGAGCAATTGGTGCGAGGATTCATGGTACCAATGGAGAAAGCCAGGGAGTTATTCCGTTCTTGAAGATCGTGAATGACGCAGCCATTGCCGTGAATCAAGGAGGCAAACGCAAAGGGGCGGTATGTGCCTATCTGGAACCGTGGCATTTGGATTTCGAGGAGTTTCTCGATCTCAGGAAAAATACGGGGGACGACCGCCGGCGAACACACGACATGCATACCGCTGCATGGATTCCTGATCTGTTCATGCAGCGAGTTCGAGAGGGCGGCATGTGGACGCTTTTCTGCCCCAGCGAAGCTCCCGATCTGCATGATCTCTATGGTGCCGCGTTCAACACGAGGTATGAACATTACGAATCCCTGGCTGCATCAGGTAAACTTCGACAACACCGAAAGCTACCAGCGGTCGATCTTTGGCGTAAACTTTTGACGCGACTATTTGAAACAGGGCATCCCTGGGTAACTTTCAAAGATCCCTCCAACCTTCGTTCACCGCAGGATCACGTCGGTGTAGTTCACAGCAGCAACCTGTGTACCGAAATTTTGCTGAATACCAGTGAACGAGAAACGGCCGTTTGCAATCTTGGTAGTGTCAATCTGGGATTGCATCTTCGCAGCGGCGAGTTGGACATGACGCTGTTAGAGCGAACTGTCACCACGGCGGTTCGGATGCTCGACAACGTAGTCGATATCAACTATTACCCCACTCCTGAGGCTCGCGAGTCGAATCTCAAACATAGACCAATCGGTCTGGGTGTCATGGGTTTTCAAGATGCACTTCATCGGCTCGGGATTCCATACGCCAGCGAAGCGGCTATGGAGTTTGCGGATCGAAGTATGGAAGCTATCAGCTATTTTGCGATCCTTGCGTCCTCACGCTTGGCTGCTGAGCGAGGTCGATACTCCAGTTACGATGGTTCGAAATGGTCGCGAGGCATACTGCCTCTTGACTCGATGGAATTCGTTGATCAGGCACGTTCAGAACGAGTCGACATTCCTCGCGCAACTTCGATGGACTGGCAACCTGTCCGAGAATCGATTGCGCAAAATGGTATGCGCAATAGTAACTGCCTGGCAATTGCTCCGACGGCAACCATTTCGACGATTGTTGGCGCATCACAGTCGATCGAACCAACCTACAAGTATCTCTATGCCAAGAGCAACCTGTCAGGTGACTTCACGCAGATCAACGAGCTACTCGTCGACACGCTCAAGCAGCGTGGACTTTGGAGTCCCGAGATACTGGATGACCTCAAGTACCACGACGGTACACTCGCGGAGATAAATTCGATCCCTCCTGATATGAAAGAGCTCTTTGCGACCGCTTTTGAAGTCGAGCCACATTGGCTGATCGAAGCAGCGGCGCGACGTCAGAAGTGGATTGATCAAGGGCAATCGCTGAATCTCTACTTGGCAAAACCCAACGGCAAGGCGATCGATTCGATGTACCAGCTCGCTTGGCAGAAAGGACTTAAGACGACTTATTATCTTCGCTGTCTAGCTGCCACACAGGTTGAGAAATCGACGTTGGACGTCAATCGCCATGGGATTCAACCCAAGTGGATGAAGTCCAAGAGCGAGTCAAGTGCGATTCAACTCAATCGTGTTGATGCTCCTGCGTCGACAAAGACTTGCTCGATCGATAATCCAGACTGCGAAGCTTGCCAATAGGCTGCGTGAAGTATGCATTTTTACTCCCGCGGCTTTTACTACAACTGGATTGCACGAGGCTTCCGAGTCGTCCATCGGCCCGGAGTTTCTCGGGCGTTCGTGCGAGATGAACCCTGCGGTGACTTCTTCTATTTGACTGATTTGGGAGGATTCGATCTTCCCGATCAAAACGGACCATTCCAGATCATCCATTTTTCAGCCAACAACGAAGTTCTTGACGGTCCACGCGATTTTGCGAACCGTCTAGAGCTGGCTGCTTGGCTTAGTCAACGTTCCACCATTCCCATTCCAACAGACCCAAGGACTTAACCATATGTCAATCTTTACCACCAACACCAATCAAAACGTGGCATCTCAATCTATTCCGGCTGTCAAGCGATTCACCGCGTCAGAGAAACGATTGATCAACTGCGGACAAGTCGATGTCAATCAACTCATGCCGCTCAAGTACCACTGGGCCTGGGAACATTATCAGAACGGATGCGCTAATCACTGGATGCCGACCGAAGTTCCAATGACCAAAGACATCGAGATTTGGCGAAGCAATCGGTTAAGTGAGGCGGAACGCCATGTCATCATGCGCAACCTAGGTTTCTTTTCTACGGCGGAGAGCTTGGTTGGCAACAACCTGGTACTGGCCATTTTCAAACATATTACTAACGCGGAATGCCGCCAGTACCTGCTGCGTCAAGCATTTGAAGAGGCTGTGCATTCGCATACATTTTTGTATGTCGTCGACAGTCTTGGCCTCGACGAAGGTGAGGTCTTTAACATGTACCACGAGGTGCCTTCGATCGCTGCCAAAGATGCCTTCGAAACAGAACTGACCGCTGAGGTGCTCGACCCCAACTTTAGTACCGCCAGCGATGAAGGTGCTCAGGCGCTGCTGAAAAACCTGATCGGTTACTACATCATCATGGAAGGCGTTTTTTTCTACACCGGATTTGTGATGATGCTCTCGTTTCATCGGCGTAATCTGATGACCGGAATCGGCGAGCAGTTTCAATACATCCTTCGCGATGAAACGACGCACCTCAACTTCGGGATCGATCTGATCAATGGCATCAAGAGCGAGAACCCGCATCTGTGGACGCATGATTTCCAGCAGCAGATGATCGCCCGGGTTAAGCAAGCCGTTGAACTTGAACTTCAGTATGCTGCTGACTGCTTGCCGAACGGCATTCTGGGGCTTAATGCGGATTTGTTTCGCGACTACGTCCAGTACATTGCCGACCGTAGACTGGAGCGAATCGGCTTACCGATGCAGTACGGATCGAGTAACCCGTTCCCATGGATGAGCGAAACCATGGATCTTGCAAAAGAGAAGAACTTCTTCGAGACTCGAGTCACAGAATATCAATCGGCCGGAAGTCTGAATTGGGATTGACAGTTTGAGTGTATTTTTGCATCGCAGAAGGACCAGTTTCATAACGATCTTGAGGTCAAGCATCCACATGAACAATTGTGGCAGCAATGGAGATTAAACAGTTATGCGGTTGAGTGATATACTGAAGTCTGTGAATGCTTTGTTTGAAGGTTGTACAGGGTTCACGAGGATTATTCTTTATGCGAATCGTCTCTTTGCTTCCGAGTGCAACCGAGATCGTGTGTCATCTTGGCCTGGACAATCGATTAGTGGGGGTAACTCATGAGTGTGACTTTCCGACGCACGTACGAGACTTGCCAAGAGTCACTCGGACCTTAATTCCACATGACGCGTCAAGCCGTGAGATAGACGGCTTGGTTCGTGAACGACTAAAGACGGAGAAAGCTCTCTACAGTCTCGACATGGAGATATTGGAGTTCTTGAAGCCTGATCTGATTGTCACTCAGGCGCTCTGTGATGTTTGTGCGGTTGCTGAATCCGAAGTGAATGCAGCCGCGTGCAGTCTCCCAGGGCAACCTCGTGTTGTGAATCTGGAGCCCACATGCCTGCAGGAGGTTTACGATTGTTTGCTTTTGGTGGGCCGCGCTGCTGGCATTGAAGGGCGAGCACAAGAGGTTGTTGCCAAGCTGAAAAAGCGAGTGAAGTTGGTCGAAGATCAGACTCGGGCAATTGTCCATCGACCGCGAGTCGTACTCCTCGAATGGATCGATCCGCCATTTAGCTCGGGCCACTGGTCGCCAGAACTTGTTCGAATGGCTGGTGGAGTTGAAGTCGTCGGACGCGAAGGAGAACGCTCGCGCACAACGGCTTGGGAGGAGATTGTAGATGCCGATCCAGACGTGATGGTTGTTGCGTGCTGCGGTTTTGATATCCGGCGGACAATTGAGGACTTGCCGATCCTTGCAAGCTTTCCTGGCTTCGAGCAACTCGCTTGCGTTCGCTCAAATAGGGTTTACGTCGTAGACGGCAACGCCTACTTCAGCCGGCCAGGACCTAGGCTTGTCGACAGCCTCGAGATTCTCGCGCACATCCTACATCCCAGCGTCCATCGGTCACCTGAAAACGGTCAACAAGTTTTCAGATTTTGCTAGGTGAAATCTCCGCTCCTAGACGATGCGACAGGAGACCTACCTCCACTTTCGCAGTGTAGTTGCGGTGGGCACCTATAGGTGCGAACACAACTGGATGCGTTCACCGTTGTGCGCTATTATACGGTAAGCCTCTCATTTAATGAGGTTAAGTGATCCAAGAAATATGCGGCAATTGGTCTGAGACGCTTTGGTCCGTATGCTGCGCAGGATCGTGTATATCGCACATAACTTATTGCGTACAAACTACCTTAGATTGTGTTGCGAGACTGCGACGAATGTCAGGTTCGTTTCTTTCGTTGCAGAGCGCGGAAGCTTAAACGAGTGGGTTTTATCGCTGTTTGAACATCAGTTCCGAGAAGCAAACAACCTTGCATTGACGCCGCGACTGCAGAACCGACCAAACAGTCGAACCAGTGGTTGTCGGGCTGCTCGGGTCGCTGCTTCCATTCGTCGACACTTCGGCCGCGAGCCTCTGTCTTGACGAAGTACTCGGAGGTCAGATGTTCGGCAAGCATGCGATGGGTTTCGGCGTTGGTGCCAAAGAGCGAGAGGCAGCCGCGATCGCCCATAGAGACACGAAGGCGAGCGTTGATAAACGACTTCCACCAGTTGGCATCGTAGACCACGTGACGGATTGCGCGCTTGCCATGAACGTTCGGGATACGCCAGTTGAGTCCTACGCGATCACCTGGACGGCGACGATACTCGCTGAAGGGCAAACTCGACGCGCCGACGAAGCGACCGTGGCTGGGGATGATCACAGCGG
>JAFLCP010000011.1 GCA_017303505.1 Planctomycetota bacterium
GTGACTTGCTTCCACATGATTCGGTGGACCAGCGAGACCAACAACGCATCGCCACGGGCTTTTTCTTATTGGGCCCCAAGGTCTTGCTAGGTAATGATCCAGAAAATCAGAAGATGGAAATCGCCGATGAGCTTATCGACACGATAGGCCGCGTTTACCATGCCCAAACTCTCGGATGCGCTCGCTGTCACAATCACAAATTCGACCCAGTCCCCACACGCGACTATTATGCGCTAGCGGGTATCTTCACTTCGACACAAGTGATGGAACAACGCTTTATGCTCAATGAACAACGCGTCATGGAGCAGTTAATTGGATTAGGTGAAAATGGAATCGACAAAGATGAAGCCTACGAAAAGTACTGGCGCGAACGGAACCAACTGGGAACTCGCAAAGACAAAGCTCGCGAGGCACTTGAAGCTCTCACCAAAGGCGACCAAGAAGCATTCAAAAAAATAGCCGAAGCGCATACGGATGCCATTGCACCAGAAGCATCCGATACGGCTCGAACTTTGGATGAACGCAAAGGATCTCAACAGAAACTAGCCGATGAATTAACAAAAGCTTGGAATGAACCACCCACAATCCCACAAAGGGCAATGGTTTCTTTGGATCGACCGCAACCGAGCGATGAAGCGATTCGCATCGCTGGTCAATTCACACAAAAAGGAGAAACGGTCCCTCGCGGGTTTCTCACGGTTCTTACCGATTCACAGGCCGATAATGCATCAGCTTTGCCTACCACTGGCAGCGGACGGTTGGAACTTTCGCAGTGGTTAACGGCTGGCAATCAGCGATCTGGCCAAGCTACAGCCCGCGTTATTGCCAACCGAATTTGGTATCATCTCATGGGGCGCGGTTTAGTTCGTACGGTCGATAACTTTGGCCGTACTGGCGAGACGCCTTCGAATCCTCCCCTCCTTGATTATCTCGCGCGGCGACTGATCGAAAAAGATTGGTCTCTCAAAGAGCTTATACGCGAAATCGTCTTGAGCGACACCTTTCGCTTGAGTTCTGAACTTGATGCGCGTAACTATGCTGTCGATCCCGACAACGTCTTCTTATGGCGTTACAACCGACGCAAGATTGATCCTGAAGCGTTTCGAGATTCGACCTTACAACTCGCAGGGCAATTGGATCTCAACGTCTATTTATCAACAGTTCATTACCTTGGTGATCAGGCAACAGCTGTTGGGCCCAACACGGTTCGCCGGCGCACCGATTTTCCATGCCGCTCCGTTTATCTTCCCGTTATTCGCAATGACCTGCCAGAGATCTTCGAGATTCTAGACTTTACCGATCCACAAGTAGCAACTGGAATCCGGCGACAAACGATCGTTCCGACGCAAGGTCTTTTCTTGCTCAATGACAATCAGGTAATGGATGCTGCAACGCAGATCGCGAAGATGGCTTACCAACAACCCGAACAAACGATCGAACAGAAAATAAGCTGGACCTTCAAGCACATTCTGGGCAATGCGCCATCGCCGGAAGAAAGCTCGACGCTGGTACAAGCGTATCAAACTTTGTTGAGTTCTATCTCTGCGGATAAACCCGATCGCGAAGTCCATGCATTTTCGATTGTCGTGCATGCAATGTTGGCATCTAGTCGCTTTCAATTTTACGAGTGAAAACAATGGCTTGCTTTCAATTCGACCGAATATCAACGCGACGAGATATGCTGCGTAGGAGTGGTGCTGGATTTGCGTCTCTCGCCTTTTCAGCCATGCTTGGCGGAGCATCTCAGGCACCGTTATTTGGAAGCGAAAGCCCACTTGCCGCAAAGCAACCTCATTTCACACCTCGCGCCAAGCGAATTATTTTTCTCTTTATGTGGGGTGGGCCAAGCCATGTCGATTTGTTTGACCCCAAGCCCGTTCTGAATGCCCATGCCGGCCAACCGCTAAATGGTAACACGGTTGGCCATCCGAGCCCTAATCTCGGCACGCTGATGGGAACGCCCTTCAGGTTCCAACAACATGGAGAAGGTGGCATCTGGATCAGTGAATTGTTCCCACACTTGGCCCAACACGCTGATCGATTATGTGTCGTTCGCTCCATGCACACCGAAGGGACAGCCCATGGTGAAGCACTGTTGCGATTGCACACGGGCCACAGCAACCTTGTTCGCCCTAGTGTTGGATCTTGGATTAGTTATGGACTCGGTTCTGAAAGCGAAGAGCTACCCGCATTCGTCACGATCTCTCCACCGCGCGGACATGGTGGTGTGCAGAACTATGGAAGTGCATTCCTCCCCGCAATACATCAAGGGACAGCAATAGGTTCTGCCGAAATTCCGATTTCAAAAGCCCGTGTATCACACATTGGCAATTCAAAACTTGATGCTCCCACCCAAAGCGAACAATTGAAACTGATTCAAGCTCTCAATCAAAGCCATTTGCAGGCGGCCAAAACAGATCGTGGAATTGAAGGGCTCATTGCGAATTATGAATTGGCGTTTCGAATGCAATCTGCCATTCCAGCCACCATGAATCTTGATTCTGAAACCGCAGAGACACATCGGCTTTATGGTATCAATGAAGATAAAACCGACAATTTTGGACGCCAGTGCTTGTTAGCCCGCAAACTTGCTGAATCGGGCGTTCGCTACATTCAAGTATCCACCGATTACACTTGGGATCATCATCAGAAGTTGCGCGATGGAATTGTGGGTGAGTGCAAACAGGTCGATAAACCGATTGCCGGTTTGCTCGAAGACCTCGCTCGTCGAGGACTGTTGGAAGACACACTGGTTGTATGGGGCTCAGAATTCGGACGAACTCCTACGGCAGAAAACAATGATGGCCGCGGTCATCACCCCCAAGCATTCACGATTTGGATGGCGGGCGGTGGAGTAAAAGGGGGCCTGACATACGGGGCGACCGATGATTTCGGATACAAGCCCGTTGAGAATGGCGTCCACATGCATGATTTGCATGCGTCGCTACTGTATGCCCTCGGTATGGACCATAAACGCCTAACCTATCGTTACGCCGGACGCGATTTCCGCTTGACCGACATTTATGGCAATGTTGTTGAAGCGTTGTGGTCCTGAACCAAATGATGTTTTGCCAAACGCGAAATCAACGCAACTCACTATCTCTATTCATGACGAAAACTATGAATCACCGCGCGGCTTTTGGTTTATTGTGCCTGACGTTCGCAGTTGCCGTTTCGCTTGATCCTGCTTATGGTCAAGCTCAAGAATTAGTCAAAAACTCAACACTTCCTCGTGGATTGGGGCTTGCTGCCGAGTATGTGCACGACGCACAGATCCAGCAACATCCCGCTGTGATTTTCGCAGACGATTTTGAGACAGGGGAAATCGCCAAACGCTGGGATGAACAAAACAACAAAGAGGGAAAGCCTCTTAGCTTCAGCGATTGTTCTGCAGATGGAGCCCCGACAGGAAAGCGATCTCTAAAGGTCACAGCAGATCTTGAGCAAAATCAGGGAGGTGGACTTACACGGTGGTTCGAGTCTGCCGACAAACTCTTCATTCGCTTTTACACCAAGTTTGATGAAGACTGCCACTACGTTCATCATTTCTGTACCCTCAGAGCGAATCGAGCCTTGAGTGGCGGGGATCGTTGGAGCGGTTTTGGGGGCGCTGGCGCGCTACCCGATGGACAACGTCGTTTTTCTACCGCAATCGAGCCCTGGGGCAATTGGGGAGAATTTACGCCACCTGGAAAATGGAATTTTTACAGCTATTGGCATGAAATGAAACCGAGCCCTGATAAAAAATACTGGGGTAATAGTTTCTTACCGGAGTCGCAAGCCAACATTGAAAGAGGACGTTGGCATTGCGTGGAATTCATGCTTCAACACAACACACCTTCTCAACCTGACGGTGAACAAGCCTTCTGGATCGATGGTGAACTTCAAGGCCATTGGAAAGGCTACAATTGGCGCACGGACGCCAAACTGAAAGCGAATGCCTTCACTCTCGAAAGCTACGTCACCAATCGTTGGACTAAGCAACGAGTCAATATCGTTTACTTCGACAACGTAGTAATTGCTAAAGAATATATTGGTCCAGCTGGAAGATGATGGGAAAGTGGAGAACGTTAACTTTGCTTTTCCCTTTTCCTAATAGCTGCCACCTGGATGAAATCCGAAAGTAAATTAACGTTCTTCACGAACTCGGCACTCGACACATAAACCTCGCCCAACTTGAACTTTGGCGAGCCCATCAGCTTCTCCCCCGCATACTGATGACTCCAAATTCCATCGCTATCGATTGCTTCTATAACGTCTTTTACAACTTCTTCTGACGGTCCATTTACTTTTGGCTTGTAAATCTGGCCTTGAACTACGGAATTGTAGCGATTCTCGATGGCATCGATTCGAGATGCGGCTTTCCAACCGTAGTGGGTCGGTACATTGGAATCATCGTATGTCAATTGATATTGCCGATCCATATACAACGGTTTGTTGGATTTCAATTCATAGAATCTCGCCAGACGTCCATCTGCCAACGTACACTTGTTGCGGAAATACTCGATACACCTCGGAACCGGCTCCATGTAGTGCATTTCCATGGTAATCTCGGCGATCCGAATCAATGTAAACATCGCGTCTTGCGACTCAACGCTTGCAATAGCGGGAGGTTCAAATTTGCGGGCCCAGATCGGTTGCATATTGTCATTGTATTGTTGGCACCATGCAGGTTGTGGCTCCGGCATTTGAGCCGCCAAAACAAAGTCACCCAATCTCTTAAGAGCCACAAGGAATTTTTCATCGGAATACACTTCCAGGGCCAAGATCAAAACTTCAGCGACATCACCCACCAGGCCGTCATTCAACGTCGGGTAGTCCCAATAATTTTTGACTTTTCCTTCACTCTTCCAGTCGTACTCAGGATAGCGTGCCAAAACTCGTTTGATGGATCGCGACGGTCCACGCCAACCTTGCGGAAATCCACCATTGGAAAACTGTGCCTTCAATAAAGCGTCTAGTGCAAACAAAGTGCATTCATGGATCGCCACATTCTCAAATTCAAGAGCCTTATCCAGCTCTATCAAAAATAGCAACGCAGCTTGCGTTTGGTTATCGTCTAGGGAAGATTGGTTCCACTCACCACCGCTCCGTTTTCGATAATCCCCCATTCGTCCTTGCTCTGGCTTTTCGAAATAGATCACTTGTGCCCATCCTCCTGACTTCAGTTGACCTTGCACAAGTGCATCTCCAATTTCCGTCGCCCAGGTGAGAAACTCTTCATCACCTGTCGCTTTATAGGCTTGAAGAAATGCGGTTCCAATCGAAGGAGTGCCAGGCGGTTGAACGATGGCGGCATCGATCAAGCGTTCATTTTCGCCCCACTGCGAGGTTCCATCTTTTGTGCTGAAGTAAGGATAGCCACCACGTTCTGAGACATGTTCACGGAAAAAACGGCAGGCGTCTTTTAGGGTTTTTATTGCCTCTTCTTCCAGCTTAGCACTTTGCTCGGTGGTAGTACGAATCTTCTCCTGAGCGATACATGGCTCATTGGTAGAACTGAAATACGCAGCCAGCACGGCGCCGCAAATGCTAATCCGCCAGAAGAAAAACTTTGCTTTGAGCCGCAACATTTCTGACTCCCATCATCGGGTTGTGTTTACAACGCCCGCGACAAACCAAAAACAAATGCAAATTTGAAAGCTCGATCCTACGAGAGTCATTGTATCAACCCCATTTTGCATCGTCTTCCAAACTTCTTCTTGCAATACACCTTTGTTCCATTATTCTTACAAAACAAATTCGGCTTACTTTCGGATTAGTGCAAAACCGGACGGTTCAGCCAGCAACTTGACTTGCTTCTCTTGGTAGGAGTCGTGACCTATTAACGCGCTCAGTATCCTCGACTATCTGGTCATCATCGCCTACCTCGTTGTTACGGTGGTACTGGGCTATCTGATCGGTCGTCGTATCAAAACGGGTTCCGATTTTTTTCTGGCAGGTCGCCAGCTTCCCTGGTGGGCAGTCGGAATGTCGTTGGTCGCCACCGATATTGGCGGTACGGATATTATTGGCGTCGGCGGCGCAGCTTACAAACATGGCCTGGCAGTTGCCAATTTTGAGTGGATTGGCTGTATACCGGCAATGATCATCGGCGCTTTCTTCTTCGTCCCATTTCTGTATCGCACTGGCATCTACACCATCCCTGAATACCTCGAACGTCGCTACAACCTCTCGGTGCGCACCATTATGGCCACTTGCTGGTTGGTCTTTATGGCCTGCAACATCGGCATCATGCTTTTAGCTTCAGCCAAAATGATGCAAAGCCTGTTCGGCTGGGAAATGTGGTTCTCGATCCTGTTGATGGCAACGTTAGTCGGTTTCTACACCAGCTTCGGCGGATTGGCGGCAGTTGTTTACACCGACGTTTTGCAATGTGTTATTCTTATCGGCGGTTGCCTTTTGTTGGTCGTCTTTGGTTTATGGCAGCTCGGCGGTATCGGCGAATTTAGAACGAAATTGCAAAATCGTTTTCAAGCCGAACAGATGGAAGATGTAACTGCCAACGCTCTAGGTTCCGAATCATCCGAAGTAAATCGCCAGTCAACGTCGAGCAATAAAAAACCTGACCCGCATTTGGAACTCATCTTGCCAGTCGACACGCCGACACCTTTTCCCTGGCCAGGCATCTTGATGGGCCTCGCGCTAATTTTAAGTCCCGCTTATTGGATTGGAAACCAAGCGATCATTCAGCGATCTTTGGGCTCCAAAAGCGAGTTTGAAGCCAAAGCCTCTTATGTCTGGGGAGCGCTGCTTAAGAACGTTATTCCTATCGTGATTGCTGTTCCTGGACTCATCGCCATCGCACTCTTCCCCGATATCCAAGATGGCGATCAAGCAATCCCGACCCTAGTCACTCGTATCTTACCTTCCGGTGTTCGTGGTATCTTCTTCGCTGCATTTTTAGCCGCGATGATGTCCAGCGTGGATTCGTATCTGAATAGTGCGGCCACTATTGTGTCCTACGATTTCATCCAACGCTTTTCGCGCGCGCCACTCTCTGAATCCCGCATTCTGAATCTCGGCCGCATTACGACCATTGCCGGCGTCACTTGGGGAGTTGGCTTTGCATTCTTGTTAACTCTCCTGAAAGAGGGCTCAGGAATCTATGCCATTTTCCAAACACTAATGGCATTCTTTCAAGGTCCTGCCCTTGCCATTTTGCTGACAGGAATGTTATGGCGAAAAGCTCATGGCAGAGCAGCGGTGGTTGCTTTGGTGCTGGGCATCATTACATCCATCTCACTGTATGCCCTGAATCAACCTGCGATTTATTCTTCACTAGGCTGGAAACCTCTCTTCCAAATTCAAGAACCTTTCCTCTATTTTTCGATTTGGTCGTTCCTGGTTTCACTGACAACACTGGTGGCTCTGAGTGTCACGCTAAAGTCCGCCGACACTTCAAAGTCAGAACTGGTCATTTGGAATACTGCCAGAAAAGTGAATCACATTCAATAATCCCTCATTCGCGACAAAAATCCATGTACGAAACTCCACTGCATCATTTTGGCAATTTTGTCCGCAGCCTACTCCAGAACATTCCGCTAGAGGCCGCACGATACTTGTTCCTGTTCGTGATTGTTGCGGTGTTGATTCTAGTGTTGCGACTCCCCACGAGCGAAACAACGCCCGATCGACCGGGGCCATCGCGTTGGGACGAGAATCTTAAAGTCTGGGCAGCCTTGGCCCTTTTGATTCAACTCGCAGTTTACTGGTTTATCTAAGCCAGTATCGTTGCCTCTATTCTAATTCCGATATGACGCTTCGCTTAGCTACGCCGCGAGTTTTCAAGTTCATCCCTTAGACGTGCATTTTCCTCTTGGAGTTGCTGTATCTCGGTCGGAGTTGTTGTTCTTTGATTTCTCCCCAACACAACAACAGCAAACACAACGGCAACCGGTACACCGATGAACAACCCGAAGAGCACCACGAGGATGAGGATCTCTGCCCAACCGATTCCAAAGCCACCCATAACTGAATCCTTTTCTGCGTGCCATGTGATCCGAGCGATGGCTGACAACAGCCACAAGCAGGTGATAGCCAACGTAACCCACTACTTGTTTCATTAGAAAATCTTCGACGAAAATCTCCAGAAAAAAGACGCTCCTCAAGTGATTTTTTTGTCAGGTTCTATACGCCCCTCATCTAAGATTTTGCAGAAAACCGAGCGATTTGTTGGCTTTTCCGGGAAAACCGCGTGCTCCTTCTTCATTTTTCAAAACTGGCCCAAAACCGAACGCAAAAGAGCGGATTTTGGGAACCCCAATATCTCGATCAACGTCTTTCCCACCATCTATTGTCCGTTTAGGTCTATTTCCAGGAAAAGTTTGAAACTATGACTTTGCGAAAAGTAGCCTTCTTCGTGGTTGGTTGGATCGCCATTAGCTCGGTCTTGTGCCAAGCATCAGTAGCAAAAGCCCAAGATAAAAAATTGAAGCACGCAACACACGCTGGGCATTTCGAAAGAAACGACTCGGGGCTCCAAGGCAACAAATCGTTTTTAGTCTTTTCTCATTTGGAAGAGTTTGAAGCCCTATTTGGCGTTGCCGCATTGGGAGTCGGACCAACGAAAAAACAAAACTTTGTTACCCAAGAAACTCTTGATGAGAAACTCGTTATCGCCGCCATCTATCGCGGCAATTCCGAGCCAACGATCAGCAATGTACAAATCATTCAAAAAGGTGAAACGATCACGGTTGCATACAGACTCAAACCAGGGCGCGACGCTGGCTTTGCCATGAACGTTCCCTTTATCTTTTCGATTCCCAAAGTTGATTATCAACAAATCGAGTTCTACGAAAACGACAAACTTGTTGCGACCGTCAAAGCCGAAACGGAAACCGATAAACGACTCGAAGCCCGCCCCAATCCATAGCCGGTTAGGAATCTCAGCGATGTGAACTCACCCTCTCAAGGATTCTGCAATTCAACAAACTTCGAAAGGTCTCTGAGCGCGATGACCTTAAAATGATTCATGGCCAGATAGCGTAGATACGCTTCAAACTTTTCGGTTGGCGAACTCACCCAACTATGAGCGGTGTCTGGAACGCCATGAAATTGTAGAATCGCGACCTTACCCTTCTCAGCTTGATTCACTGCTTGAACAAAGTTCTCTAATTCCCAATTGGGTCGTGCGTCTCCAGCGGAGGGAAGCAAGAACAGTTCATGTTTGCCCGCTTCAAATGGGACACCTCGTCCACCGTCATACGGAAATTCAGGCTCACCACCTCGACGCGCGAATTGAATCCCATGTTGACGCAAAACGGGAAATGCCTTTTCAGTCCGAGCGTTTCCCGGCCAAGCGAACGACACAGGTTTCGTAATGCCGTACTTAGCACATTGCTCTTCAATACCCTTTAACTGATCATCCAATTGACCAAACGTTGCGTCGGTAATCGCCAGGTGGTCACGAGTGTGATTGCCGATTTCAAATCCGTCGCGGTGAAGTTCTTGGATTTCCTCCCAAGACATGTAGTCTTTTTTGTTGGTCGCAAAATCCCAGCCTTCGGTAATGAAGAATGTCGCTCCGAACTTGTACTTCAACAGCAGTGGGCGAGCAATTGTGTAGTGACTTTTCGATGAATCATCAAAAGTTAATACAACGACTCTCTCATTCATCCCAGTGCGATCGCTGTCCCCCGTAACTTCAACCCTTTGTGCATAGAGGCCCGGAGAAAATAGGCTTAATGCGAAAAGCAGTCCCCAAAACGCGAGCCAAACATGGACACACGGCGTTGAATGTTTCATGTATTCTTCCTCTGCAAAAGCCCTACAACAGTTCTTTAGGGAACGTATTGAATGTCATCGAGATAAAATGTCACCTCGCTCC
Source organism: Planctomycetota bacterium (assembly GCA_017303505.1). Classification (GTDB taxonomy): domain Bacteria; phylum Planctomycetota; class Planctomycetia; order Pirellulales; family Pirellulaceae; genus JAFLCP01. The sequence continues at coordinate 9,830 of JAFLCP010000011.1, forward strand.
CCTGACTGGCAAGCGACCAACCAAAAGCCGTCTTGATGCGAGTCAAGTCAGACTTCGAAAACTCGATCCGGTACTTCTTCCACTCTTTGGTCAGCTTAACATCTTTCAATTCGCCTCGCGCGCTATCACCATACATCGCTTGGCTTTCGATCGCGCCTACGATGAAAGACACCACTTCATTACCCTGTTCGCCGCGAGCCCAAAATTCGATGGCGGACGCCCCAGTGAAGTTAAGGCCTCCAGGAAACTCACCTTTCCAATCATTGGGAGGCGATTGCCACAGCACTCCGCCCCAATTCTCTCTCGCTTTATACATTACTTTCAGGCAATGTTCACCAGTATGGGGTTCCGTCGTATTCGCATCATCCATTTCGATCGCCGCCGCATTGCCCATGTAGCCTGACGGAACGAAGTCCTTTTGGGTTGTCGCTTCACGATAAACAAAATAAGGCAACTTAGCCTGCGGACTTAGCTTAGGTTTGAAAGGTGCATCTACATAAAACGGAACGTTTGCGACAGCCGCTCCACCTTTTTCGTCCGTGAGGTAGGCGAACAGCCTATAAGCGCCACCACTGTCGGGGACCTGAAATTCCACTTCGTTTCCTTTGGAAACCAAAGGTACATCCATTTCAAGTTCCTCGTTTTGTCGATCGCCCCCGACTCCGTTTTGCAAGGTATCGGCGACGACTTTCCACTGCAGCACAACATTCTCCAAACCGCTAGGAGTCATTAAGTGGGCTTTGACTGTTTGCCCCGGTTTCAAGCCATCGTCCCGATCGATCTTTACACCATTAATCTTAGGGCATTCGGGAAGTTTAGTTTTTCCTCCCCATACGTTGGCCATTTCATCTACAGCCGCCAACCTTTCCCCTCCGGGCAATAACATGCCAAACCAAGTCGCAGTCGTTTCCTGCTTATGGCCCCATAGAAAAACAAAGGAACCTAAGCATTGAGAACTATTCTCGATCGCATTGAGGCGGAAACCTTTGGCATATAGTTCACCCTTGGCGGTACTCGACGGTTCGATTGCCGCTTTCCAGCGGGTGCGTCCCGCTTCCCACGGACCCAATGGCCCATGTTCAGTTACAATATAAGGCTTGCGAAACCCTGCATCTTTCAGTCGCTGCGGAAGATTAAAAACGCCACCATACGAATTGATCCCGACGATATCCACGTTGGGACAATAGTTTTCAATTGCCTTTAACTTCTCTGCATTGGTTCCAATCTCTGCTATCACCGTGGCAGTGGGATGATTCGGATCAAGGCGTTTGATTTCGCGTGCGATATGATCGATGGCATACCATATCGCTGGGTTGTTCCCCTCCCCTTCCATTTCATTACCGATTGCCCACATCAAAACGGCGGGATGATCTTTGAATTTTGCGACATCCTGTAAACACGTATCGAGCTGCTTTTCAACTTGCACTCGATTTTGATAATCGAATCCATGTCGAACGTGCCCCACCCATAACCCGACACAAACTTTTAAGTTGTTCTTATGAGCCGAATCGAGAACCACATCCAAGCCATCTGTACTCCAGGTGCGAATGCAGTTGCCACCAACGTCTGCGAGTAGATCAAGATTCGTTTGGCCACCAGCTCCTTGAATACGAAACGGCTTACCATTAACGATGAGTCGATATCCGGCCTTGTTTGTTTCCAAAGTGACCATCGATTGAGCCAGGGCTGTTCCGGCTTGCCAAGTGAATATCGCAAGTAGACAAAGAGACTTCAGTGAAACCACACAAACTCCAGTTGCATAGCAGAATAGAACTTTAGCGATTAATCAGAACCAACTTCACGGACGAATGCTGGTCCGAAACTAGGTGCGCTGGGCACGATAAATGCTCTCTTTGCCACTTGTGAGATAGGCCACAAAGCAGGCGACAGCCGCATATAGGAAGAAAGGACTCTCCAGTAAACCAGGACTATGCGGTGAGAATAACTCAATCCCCATCACCGTGCAGGCGAGAGGCGTTTTTGTCGCGCCGGCGAAAAGGGCGATGAAGCCCAAGCCCGCCATCAAATCAACGGGAGCCCCTAACCATACTCCCAGGGTATTACCCAACGCGGCTCCCATGAAAAACAGAGGAGTCACCTCGCCCCCCTTAAACGCCATGCCAACGGTTAACGCCGTCAATGACAGTTTTAGAAGCCAGCTCACGGGGGTCGCACCACCCTCGCGAAAGCAACTAGCGATCGTGATCGGATGAAGCGACGAAGGATTAGCGTTTACCCCCAACCCCAAGTACTCATGAGCATTGAACAGTGAGACGAAAGCGATAACCAATATCCCACCGACTGCGGGCCGAAGCCAAGGTTTTGAGATCCACTTTTTGGCCGCTTGCGAAATCCAATGACTGGTGAAAACAAAACATTGACTCGCTAAACCAAACAGACAACCGGCCAAGAAGACTTTTATCCATGTGGCATATTCTCCATGCCACCAACCACTCACATTGCTGGATTTCAGCGACGCGAGTTGAATCGAATAAGCTGAATGTTCAATCCCCCACGCCAAAGTGACTTGATCTGCAACGATGGCGCAAAACAAACACGGCAGCATGGCTCGATGATCAATTCGCCCGCGCACCAACACCTCTAAAGCAAAAATGGCCCCAGCGATTGGCGTTCCAAATACCGCTCCAAATCCTGCCGCAATTCCAACCTTTAGGCAGCTTGATACCTCAGCCGGTTTTATTCCTAACCAAGCAGCAACCAGCCCCGCCAAACTTCCTCCCATTTGTACTGCGGTTCCTTCTCTACCCGCCGATCCGCCACCCAAATGTGTTAGCAGAGTTCCTATTAAAACTAAGGGTGCCATACGCGCGGGTACGCCCCCACCAGGTTCATGGATTTGGTCAATAATTAGGTTGCTCCCACCCTCAGCCTCTTGCCCCGCGAAATGGTAGAGAAGTCCCGACGCTAGGCCCAAGATAGGCAGGCACCACAAGAGCCATGGATATTGCCAATGCAATTCGGTTACACGATCTAGAGACCACAAAAAGAAAGCCACCGCACTTCCGACCGCGATCGAAATCACTAGGTAGGCCAGCAACCTACGAAACGTTTCGTACAAATAAAGGGTGGACATTTCGTTTGATCGCTCTCTTTATCCAGATCGGTGGGAGGGCTACAGGTGAAGCCACTCCTTTGCCCTTCTAGCAAGACTTTCGCTGGCATCAGCAAGTGCTTGAATTCGAGTATAACACGCCACTTTGCTGGACCTGCCATTCTCTATCCACAGTTACAAACAAGAATATACGAACTTTGGCCCCCCTCACATTCGTCCGTTGCAATGAGGAATCAAATGGATTACAGTTACCCCTAGAATGGCTCCTAAAGGAACTCCCGCTTCCCTTATCTATCTTAATCCAAAATTTGGGCGGATTCACTCTCTTTCACTTCCCTGGAATCTGGATCTTATGCACAACCATAACCGTAATCGATGGAGTGGTTTTACTCTGGTCGAACTGTTGGTCGTTATTGCCATTATCGGGATCTTGGTAGGTCTGTTGCTTCCAGCCGTTCAAGCGGCTCGCGAGTCCGCTCGCCGAGTTCAATGTGTAAACAATTTGAAGCAGATTGGATTGGCTTACCACAATCATCATGACACGTTCAAGACCTTTCCATCCGGTGGCTGGGGATGGTATTGGATGGGTGATGCGGACCGAGGAACAGGTTTGCGACAGCCGGGTAGTTGGGCCTATGCCATTCTTCCTCAAATGGAGCAATTGAATCTTTACAATCTTTGCAGTGATGGCCAAGCGGATGTGATCACCACTCAGCAGATGGCCAACACGGCCAAGGCAACTCAAACAGTTGTGTCAGCTTATATCTGCCCATCGCGACGGGCCGCCACACTTTATAACCGCGCCATAACAGCGGGTGTTCCTGGCGGCCATGCCTATAACGCGGACCCCGTCGCGCAAACCAATCGCGCCGATTATGTAGCGAATGCAGGAGATACAAAAGTTATGTGGGGTGGAGGACCGAACGTGGCCAATGGATTCGCGGGAATTGGATTCGCTAATATGAACAATAGCAATGGCGTCTCTCATCAACGTTCTGTGATCAAAATGGCCGACATTATGGACGGCACATCGAACACATATATGGTTGGCGAAAAGTATCTCAACCCAGATAACTATGAAACAGGTTATGACTACGGCGACGATCACAGTTTCATGGCGGGGGATGATTACGATATGCACGCCTGGACTGATAACCCACCGTTGCAAGACCGAAAAGGGTACGCCGAGTTTTGGCGATTTGGTAGCAGCCATAGCAGCGGATTCAATGTGACCTTTTGCGATGGATCTGTTCGTCACATCATTTACACGGTTGATCCAGTCGTGCATCGGTATTTGGGCAACCGCAAAGATCGACAGCCTATCCAACTTCCAGAGTAATTTGAAAGTGTCTATCGCATGCGATTTAGTTTTGCTTTGTTGTCAATCGCAGTATTAGTAGTTTCAATAGGCTGCGGTGATGCACCGTCGCGTTTGCAACAGCAATCGTTCAGCTCTTCTTCTGCCGCTGCAGCAGCCATCAAGTTGTATGACAAAGATGGTGATAGCAGTCTCGATGAAGCAGAGGTCGCAGCAATTGCGTCGATCGCCAATGACTTAGCTCAATTCGATTTGGACAACAATAAAGCTGTCAGCCAAAGCGAAATCCAGCAGCGATTCGATAAATGGCAAGAAATGAAGGTGGCACTCGTTCCATGCAGTTTTGTGGTGAAGGTCGACGGAAAACCACTGCCCGATGCCGAGGTCACGCTTGAACCGGAAGAATTTTTGAATACCACTCTAAAGCCATGCATCGGAAAAACAGATGTATCAGGAAGAGTGTCTCCAGCAAAAACGACAACGCAAGGTGATCCCGACGCCGGCCTGACTGGAGTCCCTCCTGGACTTTATAAGGTTAAGATCGTGCATCCAAGACTAGAGAAGTTGACGAAATACAATTCAGACACAACTCTTGGACTTCAAGTTGCAGCGGACAACCAAAAATTGATGTTGCTTGAGTTTGACTTGCCCAGCAAATAAAGCACTTTGTCGCGATCGATTGGCCTGCCGGCGATTTCGCTAGATGTGCTTTTTCGCAGAGAGAGGATGGCCCGATAGAGACCGATGCTGCTCTAGGCCTATAACTTGCAACTCTTTACCACACTGCTTCGCTTCGTTTGTGGTTAGATGGAGTTTCTCCATAACTGTGTGGTCAACAAAACGCGTCTTCGAGAAGTCTAATGTGACCAAATCATAGGTTTGGAAATTTGTCTGAATCACTTGATTGAGCCCAAGCCAGTTCGAGAAGATTGCTGCATCATTTACGATGAGCAGAACTTTTTTGTCGCTTTGGGCAATCCCTTCAACATCTGCTTTGAAGAAACTCTTGAGCTGCACACCATTCCATAAGTGAAATCCGATCTTCGTCGCGATGCCAATTCCAACGCCAATTAATAAGTCTGTGGCTAGGGTAGCAATGATGGTTACAACAAAGACGACCAGCTGCTCGCTTCCAAGTTTATAAATCCGCAAAAACTCGTAGGGATTCGCTAAACGAAAACCAGTGTATACCAACATCGCTCCTAGAGCGGCCAATGGAATTCTATGAATAAGCGATGGCAGGAGAAGCACAAAGGCTAAGAGAAAAAGGCCGTGAAACATATTGGCGTTTCTCGTCCGTCCACCACTGTCCAAATTGGCTTTGCTGCGGACGATCTCAGCGATCATGGGTAATCCGCCAATGAGAGACGATAACAGATTTGCAACACCTAAGGCGGCAAGCTCACGGTTGTAATTCGTCTTTCTTCGCCATGGATCTAGCAGTTCAATCGCTCTGGCACTAAGCAACGACTCTAAGCTCCCGACCAAACTAAATAGGATGATGTATTGAAGTCCGGTCTTGGTAGCTACCGCGCGAAAATCAGGAAAAGCGAAAGCTTGCGACGCATCTTGCAACACGTAGGGAATGTTGACCAAAAACGTCGGCCCAAGTTCAAAGCCAGAATTGGAACCTAACCAAGCGAAATCGAATGGCAGCTTGTATTGGTGCCATTGATTGAGATCCATAAAGATGCCCATGCACAACGAGACGACCAACACGATGAATTGTGCGGGAATCGCTTTGAGTCGATCACCTCGCAAAAGCGGAAAACAGAACAAGATCACCAAGCTGACAATTCCGATGAGTGCTATTGCTGGATTCATATGCCCAAGTGCATGTGGCAATTCGCTTAATAGCTCAAGTGGCTCAGCACCTTTCTTCGCTGCGACGCCAATCATTTCATAGGATTGTTTAGCAATAATGATCAGGCCAATCGCAGCCAACATGCCATGGACGGGAGTGAGCGGAAAAAAATCTACCCATTTACCAACGCGCAGTAGGCCAAACAAGATCTGGATGATTGCGGCGCAAACGCCAACTCCAAGTGCCAGCTTATAACCAAGGTACAGTTTATCTGCTTCACTTAAGCCTTGACCAAATTCAGCACCCAAATCGGTTACGGCACCCAGCACGATCACAATCATTCCCGCTGCAGGGCCCTTGATCGTAAGTTCCGAGTTCCCCAAAAGCGTACAAATTACGCCGCCGATCACAGCCGTCCAAATGCCAGCGATGGGAGGAAAACCACTGGCTCGCGAAATCGCAAGACAAAGTGGCAAAGCAATCATGAATACAAGTAAGCCCGCAATAACGTCATTGCGTAAGCTCTTGGCTCGTGTTGGAACGTTGCGATCTGTTGTCGGTGATTCAGACATACTTGCCGTCTTTTTTCCCATGGCAATAGCAAAACAACTAAAGAGATGTTGCTTTTTTTATCCATAGCGGCAAGAAAATTAAGATTACAATTGCGTAATTCGGGTTATAGCTAAGGATAGTAATGGACCGGAGAATACAAGCCCGCGTGCAGAAGATAGACTACGCGGCAGAAACGGCCCGTCTAATGACAGTTCTCTAGCTATATCCTTACTTCTATCACGATTTTACCGATTGCATCAATTCTCACGAATCTTTTGGTTTCTCCTTGATACGATCATTTCACTGAAACGCAAGCTTGAACGCACAGAGGACCATGCGTTCAAGCTTAAAGCCGCCACCAGAGAACAGTGGGCAGGATAAAATCTCTCAACAAAATGGCAATCCCAATGACCAGGATAAGGATTAGCAATCCTGAAATGTTTTTCTTGCCTGATAGTTGCGTGCTGCTCATTGAACACCCTTTACTTAAGACGCTTTCATCCACGCAGACTAAGAATTTCCGCTAACAATTTGAGTTCCATGTCCCTTCTTTGCAGAAAGAGGGTGACTAGATAAGGAGCGATGGCTTTCAAGACCAACGACCTTGAGTTCTTTTCCGGCCCGTTTGGCTTCATCGATGGCTTGGTGAAGCTTCTCCATCACGGTGTGATCGACCAATCGAGTTCGCGACAAATCCAACATCACAGAATCGTAGTGTTTGAAATTTTCCTGAATGACTTGGCTTAATCCCAGCCAGTTTGAAAACACTGCGGCATGATTAACGATGAGCAACATATGCTGTTCATCTTGTGCAACGCCCTGGACATCGGCCCGAAAAACATTCTGAATCGGAACGCCGTTCCACAAATGAAAAGCAAGTTTCGTGGCGATTCCAATTCCGACCCCAATCAATAGGTCGGTTGCCAGCGTGGCAACAATCGTCACAACAAACACAACAAACTGTTCGCTGCCAACTTTGAATACACGCACAAATTCATTTGGATTTGCAAGTCGGAAGCCGGTGTAAACCAACATCGCTCCCAGAGCGGCCAATGGAATCTTGTGGATTAATCCGGGCACCAATAAAACGAACGCCAGCAGGAATAAACCATGAAACAGGTTAGCGTTGCGAGTGCGTCCACCACTATCAACATTCGCCTTACTGCGGACAATTTCGGCAATCATTGGAAGACCACCGATCAACGATGCAAGCAGGTTAGCAAAGCCGACCGCTAACAATTCGCGGTTGTAATTGGTTTTGCGTTTCCAAGGGTCCAACAGTTCTATCGCACGTGCACTCAGGAGTGATTCGAGGCTTCCCACCAAACTGAATAGAATGATGTACTTGATTCCCGTCTGTGTCGTGATGCCACGAAAGTCGGGAAAAGCAAAGGCTTTGGAAGCGTCTTTTAGAACGTGGGGAATATCGACTAGAAATCGAGGACCAAGTTCAAATTCGGTGTTAGCCGTTGCACCAGGAAACTGAAATGGCAAGCGATATTTGTGCCAATGATCTAGGTCCATGAACAATCCCATGCACAACGCAACAACCAGCACGATGAATTGTGCAGGAACCGCTTTTAACTTATTTCCGCGAATGTAAGGAAAAGTAAAGAGGATGATCAAACTGATAACGCCAATCAATGCGATGCCAGGATTCATTTGTGTGAGAGCGTGCGGGAAATCCCTCAGAAGCTCCAGTGGCTCGGCCCCCTTGGTTGCAGAAACGCCGATGACCTCATAGGACTGCTTGGCGATAATGATCAAACCGATCGCGGCTAACATGCCATGAACCGGTGTTAATGGAAAGAAATCAACCCATTTGCCAACACGAAACAGTCCGAAGAGAATTTGAACGCCCGCGGCAACAACGCCGACCCCCAATGCAAGTTTGTATCCGAGCATCAACTTTTCAGTATCGCTCAAGCCTTGCCCGAATTGTCCCCCAAGGTCTGTTACCGCTCCTAACACGATCACGATCATCCCAGCGGCTGGACCTTTGATCGTTAGTTCCGAATTACCGAGCAAGGTACAGATGATACCGCCAATGACTGCCGTCCAAATTCCGGCAATCGGCGGAAAGCCGCTGGCACGAGCAATCGCCAAGCATAAAGGTAAGGCGATTAGAAACACCAGAAACCCTGAAATCACATCGCTGCGCACACTCGACATACGAGTTGGTGCTACCTGTTCACTTGCCGAAGCTGGCGAGTTGCTTTCACTCATTTTCTACCCTCCAAGATTGAAGAGCAGTTAACGCAACTCCTGTGCCATTGAAAAAAGAGGGCGTTTCCTCAGAAAATGGATACTACCGACTCAAGCAATTGAGCATTTACTGCTCATCCTGGCCATCATCTGCCCAGACCGTCTTTTCAATCTGAAGCCCTAAGTTGCGAAGCTTGTGTCGCAAGCTCGTGCGAGTGATTCCAAGTATTTTCGCCGCTTTGACACGATTCCCCTCAACATGATTCAGAACTCGCGTAATGACGTATTTCTCAATCAAGTCGATCGCTTCTTGATGAAGGTTCTCACTCCCTTCAACAAGTCGATCGGTCACAAATTGCTCCCAAGCGAATACGGCTTCTTTTCCTGGTTCTGGACTAGTGTTTTCGCGATCTGCACCGACATGACTGGGGAGGAAATCAGGCAGTAAAACACTCCCATTCATCTTGAGAATCGCTTGCTTCAAAACACTCTGCAATTCGCGCACGTTTCCGGGCCAGCGATAGTTCGTTAAGCGTTCGAAGGCCCCATCCGTCACCTGAACGTCGCGTTTTCCCAATTCTTTCCCGATTTTGGCTCGATAATACTCAACCAACGTGGCTATGTCGTCACCTCGGTCTCGCAGCGGCGGGAGCATAATCGTGAATACATTCAAGCGATAAAAAAGGTCCCGCCTGAACTTGCCTGCCTGCACAAGTCGGTCAAGATTTGCATTGGTAGCTGCAATAATTCGCACATCGGTCGTTACGACTTCGCTCCCACCGACTCTTTGAAACGTTTGATCCTGTAGCAATCGTAATATTTTGGCTTGCGTGGACAGAGGCATGTCACCAATCTCGTCTAAGAAGATTGTCCCGCCGTCACATTGCTCGAATTTTCCGATCCGCTGTTTATCCGCGCCAGTAAATGCCCCTTTTTCATTACCAAAAAGCTCACTTTCCAACAAATCTTCTGGTATCGCAGCGCAGTTAATCGCCAAGAAGGGTTTCTGGTTTCGCTGACTGTGTTGATAAATGGCCCGAGCGACTAGCTCTTTACCCGTTCCACTTTCACCCAGCACCAGGACGGTCACGTTTTGACAAGCTACGCGTCCAATCGACTTGTATACTTCCTGCATAGCATTGCAACGACCATGCAGAATGTCGCCTTCCGTGGTGGAACTTGTTTCATCACCGAGCAAAGTTGGGGTCCGCATCAGACGGCTTGACTCCACGGCCTGCCGCACAATCCGGCGTAGCTCTTGAAGTTCCAACGGCTTCAACAGGTACTCGAATACCCCAAGCTTCATTGCCTCAATCGCCAATTCGCTCGTACCATGTCCGGTGATAAGGATCACCGGAACCCTTGAGTCAATCCGCTTCAAATCCTCAAAAAGAGTCAAGCCTTTCGAATCTGGCAGATGAAAATCAAGCAAAACCACATCGGGGCGATTCGTCGTGAATTCTTTCAGGCCTTCTGCGGCGGTTGTTGCCGTTCGAACCCTCAAATCAGCATCCCTAAAGGCTTTTTGGAATGCGTGCCGAATAGAAGCTTCATCATCAATCAACAACAAATCAGCCATCCGTACCACCTACTTCACTTGCCCAAAGGTAACCAGATAGTAAATGTTGCTCCACCGCCTGGCGTGTGCTGAGCACTGATGGCACCATTATGTTCCTCAATAATTCTGCGACAAATAACCAGTCCTAAACCGACCCCGGTATCCTTGCTGCTACTGAAGGCTTGAAAAAGATTGGATAGTGCTTCATCGCTAAAGCCTACTCCATTATCGATGACATCGATTCGAACGCCACCACCGGCTAATTGGGTTCGCAGCGTCAGACTTCCACCATTAGGCATCGCATCCAATGCATTGATTGCCAAATTCACAAGTACCTGCTGCAATTGAGCCTTATCTACGACAAATTCAATGTCACCGTTTAAGGTATCCACAGTCACCATGACGCGTTGACGTTTTGCTCTTCCCCCAATCAAATCCAGGGTGCAATCGAGCACATCGTTGAGCTCTACCAACCTTCGTTCAGGTTTGGGCAAGCGCGCAAACGCAAGGAATGTTTGTAGTGAGCGTTCCATCCGCCGCACTTCCGATTCAATGATCTTTAAGTCATTTCGGCTCAAAATCCCATCTTCCTCTAAGCCCGTTTGGACCAGCATTTTCACTGACGTGAGTGGGTTGCGAAGTTCATGTCCCACCCCAGCAGCCAGCTTTCCCAATGATGCGAGTTGTTCGGAACGAACCATTTGCGTTTCACGATGGTGTAGTTGACCGATTATGGCCACAATTCGTTCGTCGAGATCTTCTAACGCTTCGTGAAGACCGCTGAATCCCTCGTTTTCTTGCACCGCCACTTCGGGAGTTTCTGGCGACAATTTGCCAGCCACATCGTGAATTTGAATGCGCAGTTTGTGGATCGAACGAGTCAATAGTCGAGCGACTGTATATCCAAACATCAACCCCGCTATCCCACCTAGAATACTGACCATTGCAACGCCCCAAGCCAATTGGCTTAGAACTCTCTCGTGCGCAGAAGTAACAGTTTCTATTTGTTGGTCATTGTAGGCTTCAATTTCGCGAACCGGCAACAGAACATTGGTCTGCAAGAATTTGATCGTACTTACTAACTCCTCATTCTTCACCGCTTCAGAGGTTGAGGTCGCCTTCTCCCATAAGCTCAAATACTGCGCAAAACCATCGACAATAATCTGCACCAGTCGCTGCTCTTCCGCATGATCCGCATATTTTTGTATCGCCGAAATCTGCATGAGCGCTTTTGAATGAAGCTCAGCAACACCCTCAACTTGATTCGTTTCGAGGGCAACTAGCGTATTGAGCGTGCCACGAAAATCAGCAGCCGCAGCTCGGCTAGAGACGTTCTCGCGCAGCACCCGCGTGATCCGCGCTTGCTCAAACAGCAACCCCACCGCAGTATAGACCGTCAATCCTGTCAACAGGACGCCCGCGACCAACACCGGGTAAAGGTAGCGGATTCCAATGATCTTCATTCGAGCTCCAACCGAACAGCCGCTTCATACTTGAAGCGGCTGCACTTGCTTACAAAATCTTTAATCAGGTCTCATACGATGTTTCCATCATCACCTAAACTCCTCTGCGAATCTTGCGCCAAAACAATCCTTAATTCTTTGCAAGCTTCAGCCATCGACCTTCAGGTTCTCTTTCCAAGAGTCCTGAATTCCCCCAACAAGTCAAGTGTATCCAACCATTGCGAACAAGATTCTGCACGATGGGATGCTTTTCAATCACCCGATCGATCGCTTCCGGTTTTGCATACAGGAAAACCGACAAGCGTAGCGGTTCATGTTGGAACTTCTCCCCATCGTGCACAGACTGCCAAGGGAGTCCTGTTTTCAGGTCGCCACCATTACCTTCTACAACTCCCACACCACCCATCACACTGTGCAGCACTTTGTTCCCGCTTCCAAATGATTTGGGATCAACGGTTGAGAAGTAGTATTGAGTATTAATCCAGTGAGCAACCACCACCGGTGCGGTCAGGATCAATTCCAGGATGGTCCCCTCTTCATCAGTGGCTGGATCATAGCTATGCAAAAAGACTCGTCCATCAAGAGTTAGCCCCTTGGTCAAATCGCGTGGAGCCGCAATAAACGCTGCGTTGTTGACCAGTCCCCACTCAGGTCGCACCTCAGACCAATCCAGCGCCCGTCGGTAAACACTATCTTGCGCATTACTGCCAAAGCGATTGTTTCGTTCAACCTGAGCGCGATGCGTTGCTTGCGGTAATGCCTTTCGAAGTACAGCCAACTCCTCCTTAGCAGCTGACGAAATCCCATCTTCTTCAAAAAACGAGATCTCGTCTGTTGTGGTGTTGTGCAACGCAGCCATAAACCAACATTCTTCAGCGATGTCGATCCCATCTTGGCGAAGCACTTTTCTTACTTCTGGATCATTGAGCAATTGGGCTGCCATTCGAGCGTTGCTTTCTCCGGAATGACCGCCACATGCACCGCAATCCAAACTGGCTTGGAATGGATTATTTGTAGATTGGCTACCATGTCCCACAAAAACAACTAGAGTTCCCAGGCGTTTCTTGAGTCCCAGGTTATGCAAGATGCCTTTAGCCAAAGCAGCCCGCTCTGTTAACTCGATGTTCGCTTGCAGTCCCGAACTCTTTCGGATCAAGTTTGCCACCGTCTGGCCATCGTGAGTAAGCCGGTCCTTCTTCCAACGCCATGACCGAACCGAAGGTGAGAGTCGTTGTATGAGTTTGGGTAAGTACGTTAGACCAAGTGTCTCGACATAACCGAAGCAAGCCACAGCCGACGAACCTAATTGCTCGATGAGAGAACGGACAGCAACAGGTTTCTTACAGGGCTGGCTAGCGTGGCAATCACACCCTGTACCTGAACTCGTTTCATGAACATGAAACTTTGGACTTAAGAGCACAGGTAATTGATTCACCGATCCATCATTCTCAGCAGAATGAAGTTGGAACGGGAGGCCAAAGAACCCTGCGAAACCAAGAGTTTCCACCTCTGGCGAAACCCATTCAATTTGTCTTCGCAACACTTCAGATCGAACGTCAATACAAAAGACCATTTGTGTTGCACTCGCAGTTCGCTTAACAACTGCTTCTGGTCTTTCATGAGGCAAGGCTAGGCTTAGATTCTGGCGATAACGTGCTTCGCAAGCAACTAGGCCTGCGAACCTTGCCAAATCCGTTACTAGTCGCTCCCTTGTCTCAGTATCTTTTTCTTGACTCTCCGAATGGGTCGGCCACAGCTTGAAACTTTCACGATCTGGATACACTCGAGCCAAACATGCATCGTACGCCAGCCGAACTGCCAACAATCCGACAAGTTCATCGTCGTCCAAATCCGCGATAGATTTCCCGAATTGTAAACCTTGGATATATGAGGCCCAACCTACGACTGAATTCCACTGTGCGAGCAGAAATCCTCGCCAATGTTTTTGTGGAACTTCGAACCATCGCAAAAGTGCGACAATACAATCGACGGGTGATTCCGGGAGTTCGCCAATGGTCTGTCGAAAATCTCGAAGGCCAAGCCAGTCCATTCGGTAGTCGACTTGCTTGAGCGTCTGCCATGCGGAATATAGCCCACGATTCTTATAGGGATGTTGCCAAGCTGTGTTCCCATCTGCATACAGTGAACCGCAGTGCCGAGAAATCTCCTCAACAATTACATTCTCCCAAGTTATCTCGCCAGAATAACTCACTTGCTCTGCAAAAGTTTGATACTCTTTCTGGTGTGTTACCTGCGAGTCAGCCTTCGAGGCCAACACGGAGAGAATCTCTTCTTCCGAAACAGAGTAAGCTTCAAGCAAGACTTCGAAGCGCTCGCGAACTTGCGAACACGCTTGGACAATATCCGCCTTCGACAACGTCCCTTGTGTCAGATGCTTTCGATAATGTTCGATGGGCATCAACAGCTCCGCATCCCGCACGCTTTGCACTTCTCGCATCGCTTGTAGCAGGTTCATGTCGTTGTAACCATGCAGTGGATTCACCGCCACAAAGTCGCGCAATGGCCACTGTGGAGCTAGGCGAGCAATCAGCTTGGGCAGCAAATCCAATGCCTGTTGGCGCTCGTTCAATGAAACCATGGGAAGGTCAAATTTGTTCTTCACAGTTTTTTCCGAGCTGGTGATGAATGAATTAGACATTGCTTTCCTTTCCGCTGATCAAGGCTGGGCCCAGGTAATTTTGCTTGGCTTTGAAGAGTGCCACAAAACGATGCGCAATCAAGTCGAGATACAATTCGTTAGCCATGTGTGCATAGAGTCTTCTCGTAAACGGATGCTTTGGGGCTTGCTCAACCAGGACTTGAATCCCCCAGAGAGCAAAGAATGTCGTCGCCACATACGCTAGGTTGAACCATTGCCAAACCGTCATGCCATCCGTCGAATGAGGAACTGAATCTCTCAAGTACCATTGTGCCATCAACGTGACGCCGAAGTAGATCGATCCCATACCGACCGCAAGAGCGGCTGTTCGGATTGGGCTTTGGTAGGCTTGCCACACTCGCAGTACAAGCGTTTGAACCGCCAGAGCAAAGACCATTACCAGGGGAAGTTTCGCGATTGAGAACCAGTCCAGGTAAACACACACGGAGAAGGGGATAACCATTCCCACCAGACTGCACAACAAGATGCTCGCCGCATACCCCACTCCGCTATTTGTCTGCTTTGTGGCGGCCTGCGGGGAGATCGCCGGCGAGCGTAGGGTTCCCGCACTGAGAAAGGCGTACGATTTGTAAAGCGAATGGGCGATGATATGGAGGAAAGCCGCCGAGAAAGCTCCCAACCCACACTGCAACATCATCATTCCCATTTGAGCAATCGTCGAATACGCCAAGCTACGTTTCACATTGGTTTGCGTCAACATAATCGCCGCCCCGATGACCGCCGTAAGACCACCCAATATGACAAGGATCGTCATGGCAACTGGAGCCATTTCCAAAAGTGGACTGACTCGTATCAGTAGATAACCTCCGGCGTTGATAACACCCGCATGCATAAGGGCTGAAACGGGAGTAGGTGTTTCCATCGTGTCGGGCAGCCAAGTGTGGAACGGAAATTGCGCTGATTTCGTCAGACCACCCAAGACCAGAAGGATCGCCGCCCACGTTAGCTCTGGACGCTGCGATAGCTCAGCGGCTGAAACATCAATCATTCGAAACAACTCAGCGTAGTCCAGTGTTCCGCAGACTCGATAAATGAGAGCGATAGCGCCAATCAAGAAGGCATCGCCGAATCGACTGATGACAAACTTCTTAAAGGCCACTCTCTGTGCATTCGGACGATCACCGTAGTGCGTTAGCAATTGATGTAAACCGAAACTGGTAAGAACCCAAGCGACGAAAAAGACCATCAAGTTAGCAGCCAGGACCATCGTACAAACGGCGGCGAGAGTGAAACTTAACCAGCGTACAAAACGCCCCTGCCTTTTCTCACCTTGAAGATAGCGGCCAGAATAAAGGAGCACTGCCAAACCGACAAAGCTCACCAGCAAGTACATCGTGAGCGATAAGCGATCACAGAAAATGGCAATGGAGATTCCATTCCAATGCACAGGTTCAAAGGCATGGGGCAGGAAGGGCTCGATGAAACTCATGATGCAGCCCCATAATGCGCATACGAGGTTGGCGACCATCGCACCTCGAGCGACGGTCAGCATCGCTCCTACATTTCCGTTAGCGATACGCGACGGAATCGCCGCTACCCCCCATTGCAACAGGACAGCCATAAAAACCGCCGGCTCGAACCCCATGACGCCCCCCTCCACTGCCGTGACTTTGTTTGCCGAACACCTCAGTCGCATTC
The DNA here is from genome assembly GCA_017303505.1 of Planctomycetota bacterium. Classification (GTDB taxonomy): domain Bacteria; phylum Planctomycetota; class Planctomycetia; order Pirellulales; family Pirellulaceae; genus JAFLCP01. The sequence goes on from JAFLCP010000011.1 coordinate 26,121, forward strand.
ACACGAACGCCGTATCGCGACTTCCAATTCACGAAATGTAATACACGACATTTTTTTCGTCAATTCCTTGTCGTATAATTTCTTGAATCTTTGCGGAAGTGTGCAAAAATAGACGTCGGGAACTTCGTAACTTGAAATTCGCGATTTGAAAGTCGCCCTTTTCCTGATACATTAGTCCCAATAACCACTCATCTGGGCTATATTCCCCACCTAGGACCACGGGTATGGCAAACAAAAATGCAGGAAAAACGGACCCATCGACTGCGATCGACAAGAAAAAACGGTCCTCCAGCGAATTAACCTCGCTCCCCACCGCCACCGTTGCAATTGCAACTCCTGGGACTGCAACGGAAGGGCTAGCCAGTGAATCAAGCACCAAAAAAACCGGCTGGACTTTCCTGACCAATCACTCCCATGTCATCATTCTGTTGGCCCGCCAACCTGATATGGTTCTGCGAGAGGTCGCTTCAGAAATCGGAATCACCGAACGAGCCGTCCAACGAATTATTGCGGACTTAGAAGAAGATGGATTTCTGATCCGTGAAAAGATTGGCCGCCAAAACCACTACCGCGTCGTCCGTGACTTGCCTCTTCGCCACCCGATCGAAGGGCATAAATTCATTGGCGATCTTGTCGATCTTATCCTTTTGCGCAAGAAATAATCTCAATCATTACCCAGACCTGATCAGAGCGACTTTTTGCCTCACAACCTCAAGCAGGATAATATAGGATAATCAAGTACGATTTATCCCGCCTCCTGCAGTGAGCCCCCCGTGTCCCCCCGAAAAATGCTCACCCAAAAAATACTCACGCCCATTTGGACCTTCGTGCTTTTATTGGCCAGCCAAGTTCCTGGAAATTGCCAACTCGAAACTCCCGTTCCGCTCGAAGAGCCACCGATTCGATACAGCGACACGCCCGACAACAACCGCGTTTCGCAATGGGCAGCCAAACTCAACTCTGGCCAATCGAAACTTGAAGAAGATCCTGAATACGGCTATCTACCAGCTGTGTTACAAGCTCTTGAAATTCCAGTTGATTCGCAAACCTTGGTCTACTCCAAGACCAGCCTTCAGATTCGCCACATCTCGCCTCGAAACCCTCGTGCGATTTACTTCAACGATGACACTTACCTGGGATGGGTGCGCGGAAGTTCCTTGATGGAACTCTCTACTGCCGATCCTAAACTGGGCGCCGCTTTCTATCTCTTGGATGCAACCGGAACTCGCCCTCGAATCAAACGGGCTGGCTATGATTGCCTTGGATGTCATGCTACTTCAATGACACTCAACGTGCCAGGACACGCCATGAGAAGCGTCATGGCCAACGGCGATGGGCGGGTCGAAACTCGCCACAAATCGTTCCTCACGGAACTCAAAACTCCTTTTGAACAACGCTTTGGGGGTTGGTATGTTACCGGACAATTGGGCAATCAAAAACACCTTGGCAATGCATTTGTACGAGGTGAGACCATCGATCTATCGCGTCCCACAAACATCGATCGACTTGAATACGAGTTCGATACCCGGCGTTACCTGAAGCCTCACAGCGATGTGATTGCATTGATGGTACTCTCTCACCAAATTGAACTGCACAACAAGTTTACGAAAGCGGACTTTCAGATTCGCAAACTTCAGCATGACGAAGAGTCAGGAAAGCTAAAGCTACTCCCGGCCGAACGCACTCTCCTTATCCAGAAACTTGCGGAATCTGTCGTTGAAACAATGCTATTTTGTGACGAACAAATCTGGAGTGAGCCCATTCAGGGTCATGTTGATTTTCAAAAGCAGTTTGCCGCTTCCAGCCAACGAGACTCACAAGGTCGATCTTTGCGAGATTTTGATTTGCAAACACGACTTTTCCGCTATCCATGCAGTTACCTGATTTACTCGGCAGCGTTTGATGACCTGACACTCGAGTTGCGACAGGAGATCTTACGGCAACTTGGTTCTGCACTTCACGGATCAGCGGACAAGCCATCGCTTGTGCATATTTCCCCCGAAACCCAAAAAGCGATCTACGAAATCCTCCTGGAAACCCATCCAGAATTCAAACAATCCGAAGTAGATCGCGTTAAATAAAAATCGTTGGAGAAGCCAGAATCCAAAGACACTCTCTATTTCGATTCAACCTTCAAATGTTCATCGAACCAATCGGCGAATTTTTCTAGATCGAGAATCATCGATGGCCAACCATGGGCACCGCCGGGATGCACGACCAATTTTGTTGTGCAACCCATTTCATTTGCCGCTTTACAGAATCGTTCACTTTGATCAAGCGGAACCAACGTATCGGCATCCCCATGATAAATGAGAGTTGGTGGGAGATCTTTTTCGATGAAGTAGATCGGCGAGCATTCACGTCCGACACTCTTCCAAAGTTCGATGTTAGTTCCAGCCTCCCCAAAGGCCTTCACAAAACTTTTGGGTGGACCACCATCACCCAAGTTTTCCGTCGACGTTCCCAGATTCAACAAATCGGTTACTGGATAAAAAATGGCAACCGCTTGAACGGCACTGCTTTCTCGATCCACGGGATCTTCTGCATCTGCTTTACCGGCGCCCCCACGAGTTGCCAACATTAAACTCAAGTGGCCCCCTGCACTGCCACCGGTGACACCCAGTCTTCGTGGATCAATACCATAGTCTTTAGCATGCAACCGAATGAATCGGATGGATCGATGCATATCCTCGATGATTTCTGGAACGGTCGAATCTGGTTGACTGACATGGCAGACAGCAAAAATGGTGTAGCCGCGATTCAACAATGGAGCCATGAGCCACGCTGGGGGCTCACCCGCTTTTTGTGACTTCCAACCACCACTTACCATGAAGGCCACCCCCAATCCGTTAGGACTTGCGGGGCGAATGACGTCCATGGTCAATTCAACACCATTGCGATGGCCGTAGACAATACCATCAGTGCGCTGGGTTGTCGGTGAATAGTAGCTCCACAATCGCCATGCAGTTACAGCAACCAATAGAACTGCTACTCCGAGGGCAATTCCCAATCTTTTCAACCATTTCCTCACGGGCTCGTCTCACCAATTTCATAAATGCGGATCGGCGTTTTCTCGGAATCTGAGGCTACCGCCAGCTTCTTACCATCATCCGAGAATGCCACCAGCTTATCATAGAAATCGGTGCCCGATTGGATCTGTCCCACAAGTTTTCCGGTTCCGATCTCCCAAAGCGCTGTTCTCCCTTTTACCCCCAATGCACACCATTTATTGTTTGGATGAAATTGGAGGCTATGAACTTGTTCACGATTCGGGATTGCCAAGGTGGCAAGTTTCGCGTGAGTTATCGCGTCGAATAGATACACGTTATCAAAGTCGGCGACCAAAAGCTTGGAACCATCGGGGCTGAACGCCGCAAGTTGCGGGTACTTTACCGCTAGATCGGTTGTTTCAATAACACTTGCATCCTTCAAAGAGAACTTGGCAACGACCTTGCCGTCGGTCGCGAAAGCTTCGGTACCTTGTTGCGGCAACCACAGCGTTAGAACTTCCCGCTCGAAGCCAGTAAACTTGCGGCTTTTCTTTTCCGCGTCCCGAAAAGGAAACCAAGCCACAACTCCTTCGGTATCACTCGCCATCAAATAACCGAAGGCAGGGCTCGCCAAAGTCCTTCGAATTTCATTTTTGAATGGCCGGGTCCATTGTTGCTCTTGCAACTTCCCATCTTTATCAAGTTGCCACGTAAAGAACGCACCTGAGTCACAACCTGCAGCCAACAACTGATTATCAAAACTGACGGCCACAGAAACGATGGCCGGTGCGTCAGGCAATCCGTCGACTTTGCCAAGTAACGTACCGCTGTCAACTTCAAACAGTTGTACGGCAGCATCTTCTTTACCACCGACAATCCACTTGCCATCACCACTAAAGTCCAACGATCTAAACGCTTGACTATCGTTCTGAAGGGTCGAAAGCAACTTGAAGCTTAAAGCAGCCTTTGAGTCCTCTGCGGACTTGTTCATCTCAGCATCGTCATCACTCTTCTCTCCTGACAAATCAGAATTTGCGATATCCTTGGCTTTTGCTGAATCATCAATAGCGATTGAGCCCGCCCCGAAGGGTGATTCTTCGCTACCAGCATCCCCTGCGGCTTTCTTTTCGGTCGGTTTTGATTCAAAGGGATTGTCGTACTCCATCGTCGAATACTCTTCTTCGCCCTCTGTTGAGCCAACCTTATTCGGGAAGGTCGGCTCTGTAAAAGAAGAAGAAGAAGAAGAAGAAGGACCATCAACAGATGTCACAGGGGTGGAGGGAGAAACAGGAGTTGATGACTCGGCCAACGTCGGCGGCTCAGTTTCTGGAAAAGAGGGCTCTGCAGGTATAGATGGCTCCATATCCACATCGGGAACTTCCTCGATGAAAAAAGAAAGCAAGTCCTCTTTTTCTGCCGGCGTTCCATCCGTTAACTCTTCGGTATTGGGTGGCGATCGCCCTACGATAATATCCCCGTAGAGAATCGTACCACGCAAACCAACACCTAATCTGGAATCGGCTGGCAATTCGTCTGCCACAATCAACTGCGCATTGATCCAAGCAATTTGCGCTAAGGTTTCTTTAGCGTCATCTGTGAAATTGCGATACGAGGGAACATGTACCAGAAACAAGCACCGATCCTCATGCAATTCGCAATAGGTGAGAAACTCTCCTCCCGACAATTGTATGATCGGCTTACCACTTCGAGTAAACGCCTCATCGCTTGCTCGTTTCATGATCTCTGCATAATTGTTAGCCAAACGCACTGCATCGGGATTGTTTCCGCGACCGGGCGGCAAGTCTTGTTTGGTAGCGATCATCAGCTCCGCTGCTCGGAGCGCACGTTCTGGTGAAAAACGACCACCATCTTCACCACTAGCCAATTCTCCAATGCCGGTGCCGTTATTGTTTGGATCAGGGAGAAATCTTGGTCCTATAAAAAAGAGTAGCGCTATCATCGAAGAGATGGTTAACGCCGTATAGCCGACCACCAAAGCGGTAACCGCTTGCCAGCCACCTTCCAAATAAGGCTGATTTTTTCGAACCGCACTATAGCCTAGGTGTCCCATGATCACTGCGGCTATCGATAGCGGCAGCGAAATGAAAAAAACGCAAACCGTAATCAGCGCTGCAAACGAAACCAACATGCTCACCAAAGCTAGTGCCGAAAGCGAGGTTCTCCCCGGTGCGATACCTTGACTCATGGGGAGCGAGTCTCGGCTAAACACGTTGTTGCACTGGTGACAGCCTACGAACTCCTGGGGACTTGTGATGGGAAAAAGGGGGATAAAAAAGAGGCTGAACCATCGCCTTTGGCTATAGTGAATGTAATCCGTGCGAGTTCGACATACAGGGCAACTAAAACTACCACTTGCAATTGGCTTTTGACGGTTACCCCAACCATAAATGAGAAACATGTCGCTACCTTTTTGGGTTCACTTTCAGTGTGCCATACGCCTATCAGCACTCCCTTAATAAGCTACCCAACCTCCACCACCACCTCAAGGTAATCCAACCAATTGAGTATAAAACTTTGAGACTTTATTTCGTAATTCTTCTTACCCTGCTCTTTTTCAGATTCGAGCACCTCATCCATGTCATGGCGAATATCGCAAATCGAATCCCGCATCCTGTATCTTCACAAATACACCGCCGACGAAGTTGCCGCGTATGACAAGTGGGTCAAGATTTTGTCCCCCGAAGACAACCTTGCCTACCTGCAAGATGTACTTGAACACTGCGTCGTTCGGCCCGGCCACAATGTCCTCGATATGGGTGCCGGAACAGGCGGTTTTTCGTTGGTGCTGAAACTCATCGAGGGAATTCAACTTACTCTGCTTGAACCTAGCCCCGAAATGATTCGCTGCCTACGAAACAAGCCTCTACTAAAAGACGTGCCCGTAGTGCAAGGCTTTTGTGATCACCCACAGGACCGAGATTTGCTTCCAGTCGAGTCCTTTGACGTCATCGCATCGCGCCAGTTGTTTAACGGCCTGTTTGATCCGTTGGCTGCATTAGAAAACTCATGGGCTTGGCTAAAGCCAGGCGGCCTGCTCCTTGTTACCGATGGCTTCTATGACCGAAACGCTTGGACAGGCATGTGGGAGGAAGAGGTCGACCGCCTACCACTTTCCGCCTGTCGCAACATGGCGATGGTCCCTTATCTTGCCGAGAAATGTGGCTTCGAAATCAAAGCTGTTCAAGCCATGACACGTACCAATCAACGGCCCAGCATACGAACCCCGCGTTATATGATCGTTGGCCAAAAAGTGACTCGATCAGGAACGATAACAAATTAGTTTGCCGTTTTTGCTAATTGAGCGATCAACTCATTGATCTCGCGCAATAGCTCCAGGTTGCGTTGCTGATGTAGAGTCGGCAGAGTGTTAATTCGATGTTGATCCGCAGCACATTCCTCGCCTAATCCGGCCCCTGCCTGATTTCCGCAGCGGGCCAAAATGCGCTCACGGATTTCCTGAGCATTGGCTAGTCCCACCAGAACTCCAATATGCATCAGTGAGCCAGCCGCATGTTTTCCGCCGCCAGCTCCACCTCCACCACCAGCCGTTTGCACCACAAGATTTGAGAAACCAAACCAACGTTGTAATGGACCTTGTTGAATGTTGATGTTTTGAATGTTCTCAAACGTAATCGTCGTCTCATGCAAAGTCCAAACACCCTGCCGCAGCCGCATGCTTCGATCACTTAACACATACCAAGTTGTGTCGTAGTTCAAGTGAATACCGATATACGCGAAAATATCGGGCAAAATAATGATGGCCAGAGCTAACGGAGTGATTAGAATCCCCAGCCATGGAACCGCTATGATCAAAGCGATCCATGCGACCGAAAGTGCGATATCCACAATAAAAAGCACAACCCAAAACTCGAATTTGCGATACTTCAAATACTCTTCCGATGGATGCAAGTACTCGACATGCTCCCCTTCTAAACTCGGCAAATTGGGTGGCGTTTTGGGTAACTTGAAGTAAGAGGCGAGGATGCCCCACAGTCCTTGATAACACCATTCCGTAGCTTTATGAACCAAACCGTTTTCGTTCATGATCGCGAATCCTGTTTCCTAACCAGCTCAGCTAAATTGCCACGAATCGAGGTAAGCAACTGAGTCGTTTCGTCTCCCCTGCCGGCCTCATGCTCGATGTGATCTGCTGATGCAATCGCATTCGACGACGCGTTTCTGGGCTTTTCTCCTTTCGCTCCCCGCAAACGTTCATAAAGCCAATCTCTTAGTTTCTCTGGTTCTTTCACCCCTTCAATCACTATCTCGGGAGTTGCGCTTCCTGAGGCTGTTTGAATTGAAATCGTTGAAATCCCCAGCCAGCGTTGGATCACATTGCTGGAAACATGAATGTCTTGAATCCGGCGGTAAGCCGTTACAGACTCGCGGCGAAACAAAACGCCAACGTTCATCCGCAGTCCCGTGTCCTCAAAGGAATATTTCAACGTCGAGTACCGAAACCAAAGCGCGGGAAGCGTAATGAGAATGAATGGTCCGCTGGTAATCGCCCCCAACAGATAATAAGTAAACAACTCATGGGCAGGGAGGTCCAAATGATTTGGATCAAAGGACGATTCTTCTGAGTTCATCGTTATAGCTTTGCAAAAAGACGCACCTGAGTGGAAGCCATCACTGTTCCGATATTGTTGCTACTTACATTCGGAGAACGAGCGGGTAGGAGAAATCGACGGAAGGAAATAGAATGTAGTGGTGCCGAATCTGCTAGTCTATGTCCCGTGTCACTTGTCCTCCATCTGTTTACTAACACAAAACATCATAATTCTCCGACGGGGCCGACGGCCATGTTCTTCAACAAGCTTCGATCCTTATGGCTCTTATCGATGTTCCTTCTGGCGAGTGTCTGGGCAAATTGGCTAACCGCAGACACCCCCACACTCCCCCCCAACTTCATCTTTGTTCTCGTAGACGATATGGGCTGGTCGGACCTTTCTTGCTTTGGTGGTATTCGTGCCCAAACTCCAAATATTGATCGATTAGCAGAAAGAGGACTGAGGTTTAGGAACTTTTATGTCAATGCACCTATCTGTTCACCGTCCCGCGTCGCCTTCACCACCGGCCAGTACCCACATCGCTGGCAAATTACATCCTATTTGGATAATCGGCAACAGAACGTGAACCGGCAGATGGCTCAGTGGCTCGATCCCACTGCCCCTGTTCTAGCTCGAGAATTGAAAGCCGCCGGATATCGCACAGGGCACTTTGGAAAATGGCATATGGGAGGCCAACGCGATGTGGCTGAGGCCCCAACCATCGATCAATATGGCTTTGATGTAAGCCTCACCAATTTTGAAGGCATGGGGCCTAAATTGCTCCCGCTCACCCAACAACCGAACTGGAAGGAGCCTCGCAAAATCTGGGAAAAAGCCGAAATACTCGGCGGACCAGTTACTTGGTTGGAGCGTTCAAAAATCACATCTGGCTACGTTCAAGCGGCAATACAGTTTATCGATAAAGCCCAAACGGCTCACCAACCGTTTTACATCAATGTTTGGCCCGACGACGTCCACTCCCCGTTCTTCCCCAGCCTCGAGCGCTGGTCGGACGATAAACCCAAACGGTACGACGCGGTACTCGAACAAATGGATGCACAACTTCAACCACTCTTTGAACGAATTTTTACAGATGATGCTTTGAATTCAAATACCATCATCATTCTGTGCTCAGATAATGGGCATGAACATGGTGCAGGAAATTCAAAACCACTGCGCGGTTCAAAGACTTGGCTCTATGAAGGAGGCGTTAGATCGCCATTGATTATCTACGCCCCCAACAGAATCCCCAAAGACAAAGAAGGCACCTGGAATGATACTTCTGTCTTTTGCGCCCTCGATATCAATCGCTCACTCTATTCACTTACCAACATTAAGCCACCAGCCAAACTCGATGGAGAAGATCTAAGCGAAACCATCATGGGCCAAAAACAAACAAGCCGAGAGAGCCCCATCTTTTGGCAACGTCCCCCGGATCGACCAGGATTTGGTCACGGCCTCAACGAACCTAATCCCGACCTCGCAGTACGGGATCAACAATGGAAAGGTTACATGAGCTTCGCTGGTGAAAACGTTCAGCTCTATGACTTATCTCGTGACCCATCCGAGACCAAAGATCTGGCTGCTGATTATCCAGACGTCGTCAAACGCCTTCGCGACTTAACGCTCCAGTGGCACCAATCTGTGCAAACACCACCTTGAACTTGTAAACTTTGGTCTCATTTCAGCGGCAAATAAATCTCCGTCATCAATTCGTTGTCGGGAGTCTCGGGAGGTGTGGTCACATACACCTCATAAGTGCCACAACTATGCTGCTTCAATTTCTTGTGACGCACCAACTGATTTGCCACACTCCAACCGTTGCCCAAATGATAATAGGGCCCAACATGAGTTACCTTGAATGCGTTCGGAGCAACCATAGCCCACTCTTTGAGGTTCGAGTTAGCAGGCACTGGCGTATTCTCCGGGACAATAAAGCCGCTGATGTATTCAAACACTCCTTCACCCATGCGAAACCGAGTGTAGACGGAGACCATTTTTCCATCCACAGGCAAACCATGTTGCTTGAACTCTTGACGAGCTTTCTTGAAGGCTTCTTCCATCGACGCCCCTACCGATTCGACGGGGCACTGTGAGGCAATACCAAGCATCTTAAATTTCTTGGCAGCTTGTTTCCCATGCACCTCAACTTTCGAGTTGATAGTGCCGGTTTCAATGAGCTCCTTTAACATTCGCAATCCACGCGAATAGTCCATGCCGATGAACGTCTTCATCATCGGTATCATCCAAAACATGAACCAAGGCATGCTCCCATCCATATGCCAAGATACCTTTGTTCCCGATGATTCGCTCGATAGATAAAACGCAGTGCAACAGACCGACTTAAACGGCTTGATGAAGCAGAGTTCATCTTCGATCTTCTTGCCAGGTTCCAAAACCTTATGGGTTAACTTACCCTCTCCGGTACAATCACCCACCCATGCATACGTGGAACCCACCGAATTTGGGTTGTCGGAAACCGTTACCTTTGCAGTCGGTTCAGCAATCAGCCAAGGCGACCACACTGTCCATTGCCCATAATTCGCAATGACATTAAAGACGGTGATCGGATCAGCTTGAATCGTGATCGATTTTTCAACATGGTACTTCGGCATGACTTTTTCTCAATTTCGTACGGGCGGACAGAGTTTCGCAATGAGTATTCCGTCAAACATTCCAGACAATTGCCAATGCGGATTGTGCCACACGCACTAAATCCTTGGCAAGAACCCGTCTCATTCTGACAACCCAAGAGTCACAATAAACGCTGCTCGCGACGTTTTTGAGCCGAATTATCGGCAAAAAACGCAAAATCGCACTACAGATTGGTCACTTTTTCGCCGTTTCAAAGCCCCTGAGCCGGCAGTCAATCCACTAAGATTCTGATCGTCCTTTGCCAAATAGCACTGGGGCTCGCATGAGCTATACTTCCTCAAAAGGGCGTTTATCCGTTGAGCACAAACCTATGCCGCTGAAACGAATCTTCTACTCGCGAATTTTCACCTGCGTCATCATACTCATCGCGGGTGGCGCTTCGGCTTACCGTTATATGGAACGGCAAAAACGCTGGAATGACGCGCGCGACAAGCAGCGCATTGAAGCAGACGTAAAAGAATCCATCGATGATTTAAACCTGGATAACGTAATCAAACCACTAGTAGAGGCAGGCACAGAGCGTTAGTCCCTACGCACATCATTAAGGCCATTATGTCCGTTCCCCACGACGGTTCACCCGAACATTTACGCGAAATGCTCCTTGGAAAATCGGGGCCTTATGCCGACCCGCGCGATGCAATCGATGAACTGGACAATGTCCACTTTTGGCTTTCAACCTGCAGTCGCGAGTTGTACCCACACATTCTGAAGTCATTGCTGACTTTATCCAATGATCCGGACATAACTGTAGCGACTGGAGCCGTACTTGCGTTGGATTCCATCCCTGCAGAATTCGCTAGCGGCCAAGTACTGTTTAACTTAATCGATAAACCACAAGGCCTCGATCGGAAGCCCTCTGGTTTTCGTAGGTCGTCGCTTGGAACCTTAGGCAGCCAGCTTTTACGCTTCGTGGCGCGCACGAATTCCGATGTATCACCTTCCAATTGGCTCAAAGCGTTTGAACTTCCATTTATCCGGCCAGATGCACCCGCGATCCTATCGCTTCTAGCGTTTCATCAACCTCACTTCGTTTTGCATGTTGCGCGCAAGTACCTCACACATTCCAATACCGATGTACTCATCAATCTTCCCAAACATTGGATGCGGATCGCGTTAGCAACACAGTTTACTCCATGGCCTTCGGTATCCAGCGAAGTTCTCGGTAAAGCCGCGCGATGGATGAAGTGGGATATCAGCGACTGGGCTGCACTGGAAAGGGTACTGCGGGATGACTATCCGTGTCTCACTCATCCACCAGATACTCCACGGAACAAACGTTGGTGGATTATCGATGGTGACGGCGCCGAATGGTCGCTCTGGGAATCAGTGGATCAAGAATTTTGTATCGAAGTCCTACAACCCGGGTATGCCTACGAGTTTCGCCCCTTCCCTTTCGATCATGCTCTCCTTGAACCATTGCGGAACCAAGGGCATAGTGCAATCGCTTCCCAATTAAAACAGTGGAAGTCGGGAAAGCGTTAGTTGTCTTCCAACTGATAATACTTCAACCTTTCCCTAAGTGTACCACGATGGATGCCAAGCAACTCTGCCGCCTTTACACGGTTCCCACTGCATTGGCTCATTGCAAAACGCAATAGTGTCGGTTCGACTCGATCCAAAAAAGCCTGCTGTAGCCCCTTCGCTCCAATCTCATCCGTCCCCATTAAGTTTCGCAATAGATCTTCCAGAAGAGTGTTGAGATTCGCCTCAGGTACAGCCCCCTGATTGTCTCCCTCTTCTTCGGCAGGAAAATCGCTGATGACCAACGGTCTGCCTCGCGCTACAACCGCCGCATGTTCGATGGCGTTGCGAAGTTCGCGAATGTTTCCACGCCATGGTCTTTGCTGCAATAATTCTAACAGCTCCTTCCCCACGGCTGTCTCAGCGTTAGGGTATCCGATTGCAGTCAAAAAGTATTGGCAGAGCAACCCAACGTCTTCACCCCTTTCTCGTAGAGGTGGAAGTTGGATATGCAAACCATTGAGCCGATAGTACAAATCCTCACGGAAATTCCCAGCTCGCACCGCCTGTCGTAAATCGCGATTGGTGGCGGCCAATATGCGAACATCACACCGCCGCGGTCGCACATCTCCTACTCGGAAAAAGTCGCCCTGTTCCAGCACACGCAACAATTTTGCTTGCGTCCCTAGCGGCAATTCACCAATCTCATCAAGCAATACCGTGCCTCCCTCGGCTTTTTCGAAAAGCCCAATTTTGTCATCGGTCGCCCCCGTAAATGCCCCCTTCACATGTCCGAACAATTCACTTTCGATCAAATCGGGATTAAGTGTCACAGGAGCAATCGGAAAATAGGGTTTGTCCTTTCGCAAACTGTGCTGATGAATGGCCATCGCCACAAGTTCTTTACCGGTTCCTGTCTCTCCTGTGATCAAAACGGATAAGTCGCTACCAGCCACCAAAGCAATTTGCCGAAACGCCGACTGAATCGCAATCGATCTCCCTACCAATGTTGGCTTGAATGCCTCTGGTCTGCGTACCGCGACAAACGAACCTTTCGGACCATGACTGAGTACTTGTCGACACTTCGCTAAGACATCTTCGAGTTTGAAGGGCTTGGTGATGTAGTCTGCAGCGCCGCGCGCGACCGCGGTAACAGCGGTATCCAAATCACCAAAGGCGGTCATCACGATGACGGGAACATTGTTGGCCGTGGCACGAAATTTGGGTAATGCGGATAGCCCATCTTCCTTGGGCAAGCGAACGTCGAGAAAGACCAACGAAGGTTTTATACTGGCGGCAATTCTTAGCCCTTCTTCCGCAGACGATGCAGTAAAGGCTTGATAACCTTCACTCTTGAGCATTTTCTCAAACGCCCAACATATCGATGCTTCATCATCAACGACGAGCACAGTCGGCTTGGGCTGATTCTCTTGACTTAGACCTTGCGACATATCTTTTATCTTTCCATCATCCTTCAGATTCGTGATAAATGGCAACTATCAGCTCAAAGCACGTTTTGCCCCCCGCCCGATACCATCTCACATCTCCCCCAAGCGATTCAGCCGCTCGTTTTACAAGAGCCAATCCCAAACCGGCACCTTCCGGCTTCGTGCTAACCAAAGGCTCGAATAACGTTGCGGCCACATCTTCGCGAACCCCCGGTCCATTATCCAGTACCGATATCGCAATGCGTTCGTTATCCAAAACCTCGATTTGAATCGAAACTTCATCGGCTGCCTGAATAGCATTAATGCCCAAATTGCTCACCGCTGCAATCAAGCTCGCGCCGTCGCGTACTCGCAGCGATTTGGCTGGCTCAGCGATTTGCCAAGTTAAGCGAACACCTAAATGCGCCGCCATCACATTCAAACTTGCATCAACATGCTGCATACATGCGTCAATGGCTGCAGGTTGTTCGGCTTCGCGTTCTCCCTTACCCACTCGCAATAGTCGCTTAATGTATTCTTCGGCCTGCTGCATTTCGCGTAAGGCAACATCTATCTCTTCTTCGTTAACCGTTTGTCGTCGTTGGAAGAGCTCAAGCGCCATTCGCGCTCCCGTCAGAGTATTGCGCAATTGGTGGGCGAGTCCGCTAGCAAGCTGATTCAATACCCGAGAACTTTGCTGTTGCCGAATCATCCCCCATAGCTGCTTTAGTTCTGATGACATCTTGTTGACGGATTGTTGCAATCCGCCAACTTCATCGCTTTCCAATTCAGTTTCGATCTGGCTGTCAAAGTTTCCCGTGGCGACTCGGCCAACATGTTGTTGCAAAATTCTTAGGCGACCAATCCATCGATTGGACAAATAGTAGGCCACGCTTGCGAGTATAACGATGGTTGGCAAGGCTGCTAGAAGCGGCAAAAGTGCGGCGCGAAAACTGAGCGCCGATACGGCTTGATGATCAAAGAACACGAGAATAATCGCCGTACTATCGCTGTTCTTCAACGATGGATCGCGGGTGACACGATACACATGATACGTGCGACCGCTTAGCTCCATTAACTGACCATTTTCGAACTTTGGTCCCGCAATCGAAAGCCGTTCTTGAGAGTTCGTAGAATGGTCCAGCCAACCAGGCAGTTCAGTTCCAGCGAACGTCGAATGCAATCGATCTCCAGCATGATCATAGCTAATGAGTTGCGATTGAGTTAACTCCGCCAGCAACCTTAGAACTGGCTCGGTCATTGGAAACGAAGACTTGCGCAGAGTCTGCTCCATACCGACAAACTGGGCGTCAACCGATCTCTTTCCCCATTGCGATCCAAGCCAAGCCGAAACGACCGCCACCAAGATGGCTATTCCGATCGAAGTTGTTAACAAGGGAATCAACAATCGAATGCGCAGCGAGCGAAAAGGGCGTGCCATGCGATTGTCGTTCATGTCGTTAAATGGGGCCGCTCACTCCACAGCTATTCGGCGGGTGATGCGGGTCTTTAGAGAAAGAAATGGTCCAGCTACGGAAATCTACGTATCAGTATGTTTCTACTACCATTCCTTCTGCAAGGGAGCCCAGGGGCGTCACCACAAAACAAGCCGCAAATTCGTGGAGAACGGTTCGAATCATCCCCGCGAGTGCGGCTAACCGATAACAGAATCTTCGCAGTGGCGTGAAATCCAGCCTAAGGAATCTCGCCTGTCACTTCCCCAAATGCACGTGTTGCCATGGCTCGCCAAGTTGCCAAATCGATCGTCTCGGCCACCGATGTTACCGAGCCATCGACTCGCAAGACGTTCACGACTCCGGGGTGGTAGCTGCGCGAAGTAATTGCGGCATAGGTTGGCAACCCCGCATTGCCATTGCGTCCTTCTTGCCAAGAGTTGTAATCTGCTTGAGGATAAAGCACGCCAGCGTTGGTATAGTTCACTAAACTGTTGGGGGGCAGCGTAGCAGTAAAGCCAGTGTGATGCACACGACCATCGGGCCATTCAGTATGCCCTGTATCTTTGAAATCGGTAGCACTGGCAACGTTGGCCTCTACCGCTGCTCGGTTGGCTGGAATAGCAATCGAAGCGGGACCGCCGTTGCGAGTGTAAGGGGTCCACGCTTTGACCTCTGCCGCAAACAAAGTGTTGCTGGTACCATCAACACAGTCAGCGATTCGTAGGAAAGAGTTGGGGAAAAACATCCCATCACCACCTGAGCGATTCGTGGGGTTATAGACAAACCAAGTACCAAAGTTGAAGCCATACGTTGTGGGATAGAGATTGGGGCGTCCCGAACCTGTCACTCGCACTTGAGTACCTTTGGCATCGCTGGGACAAATGTAAGTTGGGATCCTAAGCTCGTTAATTGCCAATTGGAAGTCCCAAGCGATACTTAAATCCACCACGTTGTAGACGTTGCTTTGTTCTAAGTACGGGAGAATTCTTCCATGCACACCCCAAGAACCGTTATTGCCTGTCGATGAAACATTGAGATTGACAATAACCGATGGTGGGAATTTTTTGTAGGAACCCTCATAGTTCAATAATGCCAAGCCGATCTGCTTGAGATTATTCGAGCATTGCATGCGTCGTGCTGCTTCGCGAGCTGCTTGAACGGCGGGGAGCAACAAGCCTACCAAGATTCCAATGATCGCGATAACAACCAATAGCTCGACTAACGTAAATCCGCGACTTCTTCCGACCGATTTCTTCGTCACTTCTCTTTCCTCGTACCGTGGCTCTTAACCAGTTCATTTTTATGATGACTGCCACGGGCTGAGTTAGCAAATACCGCGCCAAAGCTTCCAAAATGCAGAAAGATAGACTTCGATTTGGCCCACAAAATCGCTTGAATGTTTGATTTTTCGTGAGAAATCCTTAGCTTTTTTACTGATAGGCGGGCCGATCCCGTCGGAGGACTGGCGAATTTTCCGCCAACGGGGGCCAAAATCACGCCAACAATCATCACGACTCAGTCTTGTCCGTCGCTTCGTTGTCTGCAGTTTCGTTATCACCAGTTTCGATGCCACCTTCCAGTGAAGGGGGAGGTTCTGCTGGCGACTTAGGTTCATCGGCTTCTTTGCCTGAACTCTGCTCCGCAGGCGGAAACGCATTTACCTCTGCGGCGCCCCCTTCTTCAGCCTTTGAAGCATCTCCCTTTGCCTTTCCGATTCCCGAATGCACGTAAACGCCATCCATGCCAAACGCTATACTCTTCCCTTCGGAATTAAAGAAGACGATGATGCGTAACGCTGACACTTCATCGCGTTCATTCCAACTCGTACCGCGTGGATTAGACGGAATCGTCGGCCTTTGAGCCGACCCAGGTCCAGTTGTGTTGATAGTCAAAGGGGACACTTGTATTGTGGCATAGGCCACCCCGTTATCTCCCAGTTCATTTGAAATAGCAACCGCTCGCTCTGACGATAAGGGGTTCAAAAAACCTGGGGGAAAGTTACAGAGTATGTTTCCATTGATATCTCGTTCCAACTCGTGCTCCCCGAATGCCTCAACCTGCAAGCCGCGATACGACCGAGTATTGGTGTACTTTCGCAACGCAGCTGCAATTTGTGTATAAGTCTGCTCCGCAGAGACGCTCTCTTCGACGACCTTCAGATATTCATTTTCCCACTCTGCTCGTCCAACCTCATTCAGCCTTCCATCCCCGTATGTCATCGACCTATTCTCAAGTTGAGCAACCTCATATTCCATTTGCCTTCTGCTTTCGGCCTCTGCTTGCGATCTTCTTATTCCCCAAACCGGGACCATGACAATTGCCGTCAATATGCCACCCATCACGGCGGCCCCTGTGATGATGAGCACAATGCGACTGAAAAGTTCTTTGCGACTGATGATCGCAAATACCACCGAAAATCCCAAAGCAATCGCAGCAAACAACAGCAGATGTTCCTCTCGTACGGCAACGCCTGCCAATAAGAATGGGACCAACACTGCAGCCAAGAACAACATCAATCCAATGATAGATAAGACTTTTTTGTCATTCATAAAACTACGTACACTCCTAATCGGAAACAATCGTTGCAGTAAAGTTCGCTGGCACCGTTTCGGCAACGGATGCCGCAACGGCTCCTGAACATGAGCCAGACATGCCTCAAAGATGGTGGCAACCTCTGCAGCGGATTGGAATCGATCCTCGATTCGCTTTGCCATCAGCTTCTCTACCAAACCTTCCAACCATTCCGGAATGGCTGGATTGATCTCTCGAATTGGAGCGGGCTCCGTATCGGTGATTTTGCGCAGAATTCCCAGCGAAGTTTCAGCTCTGAAAGGCGGGCGTCCTGTACACATCACATACAGGACACTTCCCAAACTAAACAAATCGCTTCGCGCATCCATACCATCGCCGCGGGCTTGTTCGGGCGACATATATTGCGGTGTGCCGGGATGAAATCCAGTGCGAGTTAGCGATGCATCATCGGCTGCTCGCGCTAATCCAAAATCGGTAAGCAAAGCCCTTTCAATCCCTTTTTCTAGCAATACGTTGCTGGGCTTGATATCGCGATGCACTAAGCCTTGAGCATGTGCGGCCGCCAGACCTGAAGCGATCTGACGCGCAATACGCAAGATTTCACAAACATCAAGCGATCCTTCCCGATCGAGCCGACTCTGCAAAGATTCCCCGGCAACAAAGTGCATGACCATGTAAGGTTTTTCGTGTTCGGTCTCCACGTTATAAATGGGAACGACATGTTCATGCACTATAGCAGCTGCAGCTTTAGCCTCACGTGAAAATCGCTTGCGTCCTGCTCCACTTGCCGCCAAATGGGGAGCCAACAATTTGATTGCAACGGGGCGACTCAATTCTGTGTCGAAGGCTTTGAATACGATTCCCATCCCTCCAGCACCCAATAGTCGCTCCACTTCATAACGTCCAATTCGACCCAGCATTTCCGGATGCGATGGCGAGTCAAGCAATTGCTTTGCCATCGACTCCGTCCATTCCATCGGATACTCGCGCCACACATCGGGTTGAATTGCCGCTTGCTTAGAGTTTCCCATGGAAGCCAAACTCAAGCTCCCTACTCCATTCAACGAGTCGACCGCATCGCTCCACTCGTCCTGTGATGCCGCCAATTCCTCTAAGCGAGCGCGACATTTCTGGCACTTCTCCATGTGCGAATTTTGATCTTCATTCAGTAAGACTTCTTCATCAGATTCAAGAACGTTTCGAAGTACCTCGTCGCTTATATGTTCTATCATGGCAACTCCCCTTGCTCTTCGAGTTGCCGAACCACTTTCTTCAGCCTCGCCATCACTCGACTTCGCGCGAAATAAATGTTCGCTTCTCGTAGGTTCAGTCGTCGCGATGCTTGTTCAACACTCACGCCTTCAATACTTGTCAACCAAAATGCCAACCAGTTATGCTCCGCAGTCTCCTCGCGAACTTTCTGTGCAGCCAGGACAAATAACCTACGGCGATATTCGATCTCGAAATGTGATTCGATTCCTTCGCGGCTAACAACTCGGGCCAATTCACGTTCTACTTCGCTCCCACCCTGGGCCCATGGGCGAGTCGCTTTGCGAGTGAGTAAATTCACGGCTTGATTGTTGGCGATTCGCCGCAACCATGCGCGAAAGTCACCACGATCCTTACGATCCAGCCATTCACCAATATTTTGTGCAACCGTAATCCAAACCTCTTGGACCAAATTGTCGATGTCAGCTGGTTGCATTCCCCGTTTCGCAGCCACTCGCTCAATCACTGGGGTATAAATCGAAACAAAGCTCTCCCATGCCATTAGATCTCTCGGATCGTGAAGACGTCCGATGAGGCTATATTGCGTCTTGGGGGAACTGTCAGCCATGGAGATGGACAATCTGCTCTGGACATCGATAAGGAAAACGACTTGGTTAAAACTAAGACACAGGCTGAATCCAAAATCTAGCACTCAGCCGCCAGATTTTCTCGTAAATGCTTCTCCGTGCTTCTTATCGCGGAGACTAATCCCCCACTTTAACGCCTGAATCGCCCCCGCTTGGTCCTTGGGGGCCCAAAATCCTCGGTAACACCAAAGTAGCTTCTTACGATCCGGAATGTAGAAACTACCCAATCTAATTCCATTATCCCGTCGTGAAACTTCAAAACGAACCAAGTCATCCCCATCGATGACATCACATGCAGCTTCGTTCGGCGTCACCCCGCCTCGATTGTCCCAAATAACTCCATTGAGTATTAAAGCTCTACGGTCGGTAACTGCATACAGAGTTTTTGAAAGCAAGTGTTGATATCTCCATGGTGCGGTCCAATTGTAAAGTCCCACACCGACAAAACAGAGACCTACTACCGCTGCAATCCAAATGCCGTCCCCACCACGCATGAACGCTAGTAAACCCAGCGCCGCAAAAATGCTCCCCATCACAATAAGAATCAATCCGAAAAGAATCTCGGCCAAGACTCGGTCTAAAGCAGCACGAGGCTTTGGGCGTCCAACCCAGAGCACATCTTCATCTTCCTGCAAGTAAGGTTTGAGCCGCTGCATATCATCCACTTGCTCAATCGTTTGCGCTCGGAATGAAAAGACTGGTACGGTAATTGCTCGATTAAAATGTTGCTGAAGTGATTCAACGACTTCCCGCCCATTCGGAATAAAAGCAGTAAGAATCTTGAAACGAACCCTATCTTTCATCGTTATCCAAAAAACAATTCCACTCTCAATCGTGGGAGCATTTTCGTGAGTTGAGAAGATCGATTCGATATCGCTGATCGAATATTCCCGAACTCTCCGACTTCCCACTTTTCGCAAACGTATGGTTTTCCCATCCCAATTGTAGTACACCACCACTTGGCCCCAGCGGTTTTGGATAGCGATATACACAAAAGCCAAGGGAAAAAACATCGTCGCCACCAAGATCCAACCGAGAGGGCCACCATTCCCAATGGCTTGTCTTTGTGCGAGTACTCCAATCAGCGCGAAAATCGTCAGTACCAACACACCAATCGTCGAAGGTACGACATTGGGTGCCGCTACCTTTGCCAAAGCTAAAACATTGATGTGCCCCTCCAATAGACTCTCGTTTCGCATTTGTCGCTTTAACGATTCGATTACGCTGTGCGCTTTGGGCAACGACTTAAAACAAAATTGAAAGGTGCTCCCATCTCTCAACCACAACGATGAAACAGAACCCAAGTTATCGCTTCGCACCAAAGTGATATCTAGTGGCGTGATCTGGCGCTGCCGTCGTCCGAAGCGACGTACAGTTAATCTCTCACCGTCATATCGAAAATAAGTGACAAGAGTAAATAAGGAGACGCAAAAGTAAACCAGCCCGCCAAGCCCGACCAAAAAGAGAACCAGCTGAATCGCGTGAATCCCTTGTCGCCACACGAAAAGGCTGAAAAATGAATACATCAACGTTGCAGCCGAAATAACACTCGCAATCAAATGTGTTCTGACGAAGACCGACCATAGCACATGTTCTTCGACAATATTTGACTCAACATCTGAAGAGGAGTTTGGGTTCATTTGCGACGTTGACTACCTCAACTGAATGATCAAACAGCCCTTTCGCTACTTGTCACCAACTGGCACGACTTGCACAGCGTCGATATGCACGATTCCCTTGGCCCCTTCGGTGGAAAAGAGCACAGAAAAGTTGCGGCTACTGTCAAACTCAAAAGTCCCTACACTCTCGAAATGATTTTCACCTTTGGGTGCCCGCGATTGGTCGACTTCAACCACGCTGGTTCCGCGAAGATGTTCTATTTGAACCTTTGCAGCTTTGGCGCGATTCGCATGTGGAGCCCACGCAATACGAACCTCATACTTTCCTTCTCGGGTTACCGAAAACAGAAACTTGGCTGTGGTGTTTGCCGCACCCGAGTATCGATATCCATCGCCCACAAAATTCTCTAGGCTTCCTTGCGTATCCCAAGTCCCCGTCAATACGGCAGCTTCATCGTCAATCACAATGCCGGGCAGCTTGCCTGGGTTGATCCCGCGAGTGGCAATATCGGGAACCACCACACCCTCAGGTACTTCCAACTCAGCATCGACGCTTTTCCTGCGCATCACCCCAGGCTGCTTCATGAGTTCGTGAAGTTCGGAAAGGTGCTTTTCATAAACGCCGCGAGGCGAGGTATTGAAGCGAACACAAATCCAAGCCGCCTTGCCGACAACTTCGCCCATCATTCCGCATGTTCGCATAACGCGAATGGGTCCAATCGCTTCGCGCTCGACACTGATATCGCGACCTGCCATGAAAAGGTTGCCGATATTGCGACTGTAAAGACAGCGATAGGGGGCCCAGTAAGGGCCTTTGTAACTATATTCCTTACCTGTAGTGGCGACGGAGATGAATTCCTCACCATTGAGGCCATTTTTAAAATCGGGATGGGGCACGTGAATATCGATATGCCACGTATTTGGGAATGCAGCATCCGGCCAGTCGGTTCCATTTCGAAAGTCGTCGGCTTTCAAGATAATATCGCCCAGCAAACGACGGGACTCTCGTTTTCCAGCAATGAACGCTGACCAACCTAAACGGTGATTCGGATACTGTGCATCAATGTTCTTGAGCGTATCCCAGGCCCCATACATAGCCCGCATGTTCAAATCGCGAATTTGTTCAATATCCTTGATCGGATCCTTATCGAATCCGCTTTCCCAAAACCAACCACCGAGATTGGCCAGCGGGGCATCTGCCCACTGACCTTTGAACTTCGATCTACCTGGGAATGGCTTCTTCGACAAATCGATTGCCCATTCAAGTCGTGGGAATGGAGCAGCAATCTTCCCCCCATCGACCAAGACCGAAAGAGCATCTTTATCTTTACACTCACAATGTAAAACCTGATTGCGATCGGCTTGGTCGAGTACATTCCACATGTTGCTCGCCCCCATATTCCCTTCGGCAGAGACTTCATAGTCGGCACCTGCCAGAAATCCAACGGTCCCGTCACCGGTGCAATCCGCAAAGAACTTTCCCGTAACTCGTATGCGTTTCGCAGAGCGAATATTCTGTGCAACAACGGCCTTAATGCGATTGCCATCCATTTCAACCGCGTTCGCTCGATGTTCGAGCAACAAGGTAATGTTCGGTTCGTTTTCTACGACATTGAGCTTTCTTTCATCTTCATAAATAGCTCCACCCTTTGCGTTTCCCTTCCCAGGTCCCTTTTGCGGACACAGCTCTTCAACGATCTCACCGATCCGTTGAAAAGGCTTTTGTCTTGTGTGCCCTTCTGGCCACACTCGAACTTCACTGCTCGAATTCCCTCCCAAAACAGGACGATCTTGGATCAACGCCACAGTAAGTCCGTTTCTAGCTGCCGATACCGCCGCAGAAGTTCCCGCCACACCGCCACCAACAATGACGAGATCAAAAGCCCCACCTTCACTGGGAGGCCCTTCTAAGGCTAAAAGCTTCCGGCGAAACTGGCTCATTTCGGGATCTGCATTCGGTGGGACAAACTGAGAGTCTTTCGTTAGCACAATAGCATCACAGCGTCCTTCAAAGCCGGTCAAATCATGCAGAGCGACCGCAACCTTGCCACTGAGCTCAACCGTACCGCCGTTCTGCCAATGCCACTCAGCTCCTTCGGTTCCAAAAACGGTCTTCAGCGGATTGCCATCGAAGATCACTTGAAACTTGCCAGGTGCACCAGGAACTTTCCATGGAGCAACCCAATCTCGCGTACGAACCCATACATGAAACTCGCCACCGTCGCCTACATCGAGTTGGGTTGTAGCATCCTTGACCGGAACACCTAAGCCATGGGCTAACAAATAGGGAGACCCCATCTGATCCATCGATTGCTGATCGAGATCCCAGCCCCCCAAGGAAGCAAACTGCTCAGCTTCCAACAGTATGGTTTGCGCCGTAGCTGGCACGCTGAGAAAAACCATAGCGGCCAAGCTCAGCAAGACACGGCTACCGCTGCAGAAAATCGCACAATGAGTTTTCATTTCAACAATCCAATCGTTCTATTCAAAATCAATTCGCAGCCGAGCCTACTTCTCGTCACCACCAAGCAAAAACTGCACGCTCTGAATTTGGCCTTTAAACCCACCTAATTCGTTCTCTAGCACTTTCGATCCTTCGTCGCCTCCAATCTGCATCCCATCGTTGGGATCTCGCGACATTAAGAGATCCACTACCTTCCTCGACTTTTCTGCGTTGTCCAC
The DNA here is from genome assembly GCA_017303505.1 of Planctomycetota bacterium. Taxonomy (GTDB): domain Bacteria; phylum Planctomycetota; class Planctomycetia; order Pirellulales; family Pirellulaceae; genus JAFLCP01. The sequence goes on from JAFLCP010000011.1 coordinate 49,371, forward strand.
ACTCAGGACCAACTCTTTCTTGGCGGTTAACTGCACCTTGATTTTGGTCCACTTCCCAATGCACGCAACCGGAGAAGTTACAGTCGCTACCGTTTCGCCAGACCGATAAACGAACGTGGGCTTACCATTCCTGACGAACATGCAGAAGCCCTGGTTCCTGCCACCTCTCGCAATGATCACACCATCTCCATCGGCCCGAACTTCGGCTTCCAATGTAAATGCACTTAATGCAGGGTTCAGCATCTTACTTCGTGGTACCTCAACGACAGCGTTGCCATCGAAGCATCCTACGGAACGTCCATCCTCTGCTTTCTTGGATTCAACCCGCATTAACAAACCATGCAATTTGTTTTCCGTTTGATCGAGAATCTTGTTTTCCTCGACCCGATCAAATTGATAACGCAACACAATCTGGTTTGGTCTCAAAACGGGAGGTAACTCGCGAGCAGGATCTGCGGGCTTGTGTTCGTCCGCGTAAGCGGGAACATGATAGCCGACTTCTTGGGAAAGGTGATCATATTCGCGAGCCAGCAATTGCTTCAGCTCGTCCGCCTCAGGGGCATCCATTAAGTTCCTAGTTTCATACGGATCATTTTCGAGATCAAAAATCTCTGTCCATTCCGGATGAGACGGATATTGAATGAGCTTACCTTTGGTAGTTCGCACTGCCGTCACCGATGGCACCTTGAACGGTCGTTCAAAGAAATAGGTGAAGAAAAACGAAGTTCTCCAATCCGCAGGCGTTTCTTCGCTTTCCAGGAGTTTCTTCCAGCTTTTGCCTTGCATTTCCTTTGGAACTTCAACGCCTGCCAGTTCCAAGATTGTTGGGGCTACGTCGATGTTGAGTACCATCTCATCACGCGTCTTGCCAGCTGCCAGTTTCTTTGGATAACGGACCAGCATGGGAATTCGCATAGACTCCTCGTACGCAGATCGCTTGTCGCCCAACCCGTGCTCGCCGAGATAGAAACCGTTGTCACTGGTGTAAATGACAACAGTGTTCTCGGTTAAGCCTAATTCGTCCAGCGTCTTCATCAGTTTGCCGACGTTTTCATCGATTGCCTTCAACCCACGCAACATTCCCAGGTTGGTCTTTACTGTATCTTTCCCTGGTTCGGCATTCACTGGCTTACTGCCGGTAAAGCCTTCGACTACATTTCGATAAATGGCTGGCGTCGCTAAGTTGGGTACCTTCTTTGCTTCCGCTTCACCATAGGTCTGTGCATGTCGCTCAGGTGGAGTAAATGGTCCATGGCAAGTCTTGTAACCGAGCACCAGTGAAAAGGGCTTATCTTTGTTCGACTTGATAAAGTCAATTGCGTAGTCCGTGGAAACATCATCGATCCACCCCTTGGTTGCTGTCTTGGTACCATTGATTTCCACGGGGCAATCAAAATACACCCCCTGCCCTACAAAGCTGGCCGAGTAGTCAAAGCCTGGGCGTTTTCCACTTTGCGGACCCATGTGCCATTTGCCAATGTAACCTGTTGTGTAACCTGCAGCACGAAGCAACGAAGCGTGTGTTACGCTTTGCTCTGGAAATGGAGTATGGTTATCGATGATGCCATTTCGATGACCGTATTGGCCTGTTAAGAACGACGCCCGACTTGGAGAACAAAGAGCCAATACAACAAAAGCGTTTCTAAAACGCACTCCTTCGCTCGCCAATCTATCGAGGTTCGGAGATTCAAGCCACGGAAATCTTCCCTTATCTCCTTGCTCTTTCTGCACACAACTAAGCGTGTCCCAACGTTGATCGTCCGTGTATATAAAAACAAAATTGGGCCTCTCATCGGCCAACGTATGTTTTGGCCCAATTACACCCAAACATACCAAGCCCAATACAAACCCTACAAATCGTCGGTAAATCACGCTCATGGTCCGCCGTTCCACAATTCCGAATCTTCAAGGTCAACCGGTAACTCAATTATCGTAAATCCGAGCGATTTGAACAAGCCAACGCTTTAGGTCCAAATTTCCTCGTTTTTCCATTGAAAATCGCCTCAATTCGAGAACCGCCCCCATTTTCGGCCGCCGCTCCCCTTGCGTTATGCGCATCACACTAACGCGATACACTGTTACGCAAGAATGTTATACTCATCCCAGTTGGATTCCCGTACAACTCTCGCCTTTTTGATTCGCTTCGGCTTCGATTGCCACCCGACTAATGCCCCTTACGCAACAAGTTGGACGACAAGGCTCTATAAACTTTAACTCCATCCGATCTCAAACTATGCCCTCAACCACTCCCAGTACATTGAATTTTCATATCAAAGTTCTGCGGGGCTCTCCAACAATCTCCAAAGGAACCTATGCCGCCGAATTGACAACCGAGTGTTTGATACTTCGTTCGATCAAATCCAAACAAATCGTCGCTGAGATCCGTCCACCAACTCAAGTACAAGTCAAAACGTCTAACACTCTTACGCTCAAACTTGAATCTGGGCTTGTTACTCTGCAACCGCTTAAACTCAACGGTTATCCGGACCTCATTGCAACCGCTGTGGAAAAAGTACTAAACGGAACTGCGACCTCGCTGCAGCCGAGCGATTATGAAATCCCGCGTCTCTTGATGTTTGCTACCGCTGTCCCTATTTCATTGGCGGCAATCGGTGGCTTGATCGGCGGCATGGTCGGTGGTGCGGCGACTGGACTAAATCTTTACATTGCCCGAAGACACTCTTGGCCAATCCTTGCTCGTATCGGTTCCATGTTTGCCTTGACCCTCGCAACTTTTGCTCTCTATTTTGTTGCTGTCAGCGCGATGGGTTCAGCGCAAACGCAACCACAAATTGTTCAAGCCCCCGCACCTACAACTCCAACAACTCCCTCGGTCGTTCAACCAGAACTACCTCAGCCACCTAAGCCCGCTGCCATCGAAGCTCTGACATCCACCGGTACATTTCAATTTCAAGCTCCCGGCTCCGATATCACTGCAGCGATAGTTCGAGATGATCGCGCGTCGACGCTCATTGGCTGTCAAGACGGTACGCTTCAAACTCTGGCGTTGCTCGAGCCCACCCCAATGTGGAAAGTTGTGGCCAAACTTCCATCGGTTCCCAATACCATCCGCAAACTTACTGCTGACTACTATCTGATTTCTTGTCCTTCAGAGAAATTCCTCCTCACTCCTACCTACAAATTACTGAGGCTTAGTTGGAAATGGGAGTGTATTCCAAGTACCTCCTTCCTGTGCGTTGCTGACGATACAGACATAAAATTGGGAGCCGTCAATTTTGGAACCGTCGAACGTGCCGCAGACACATCCAACAACGGCTTAGACAACCTTGCGATACCAACGCTCCCCATGGATTTTCTTGAATCGAAAGCTGGGCCTGCCATGTCGATCGATACACCGCCCCAACTCTCCCTTTCGGATATCACTGCCAGCGGTTTGAACCCGATCGGATTTGGTTTTCGCGACGGAACCATTGCGATCAAAGCAAGCGGGGAATGGACCCTTGAGAAATCCCGTTCTGCCTCTGTAACTTGCATCGGCGCGGGCAATGGTTTTGGATTTGAAGATGGAACAGTTGATACTGGGCTTATCGACGAAAAGCTAAGGTACCGACCTTGTGGTGAATCCCCGATAGAACGCCTGATCAGCTGGCAAGTTTGGACACTCGCCATCAATCAAAAAGGGGAATGCTGGTCATTCATATCACAAGATCCTGCTGCGCCGCAACAAAAGCTTCCTGTCAGCGAATTTGGGATAATCCGCGACATCATCCCACTGGATTATGCAATCGCCATCGTCAGCCAAAACCAAGTGACGTTTCTATCCTCTCCCACATTGACATCAAGGCTAAAATAGCTTCGCCGTCAACGATGGGAAAACGCAATCTGCAGATCGTAAAAGAAATGTGTTAGAGATTTGAGCTCTCTAGATCTTCGATGTAGACATCGACTTGCTGCCCAATGGCAGCTTTCAGTTTCGAAGGCGAGACGGAGTAAATGATCTGCATCACGCGAGTATCAACACGCTCACTCACCGAGCCAGTAAGGGTCCGCTTTGGCGAAACGAGCGGTTCAGTGCGAACATATTCTAATTCGACCATATTGTCAGGCTTACCTCGCAAAGAAGCATAAGCCTTCGCGCCTGCACGAAAGCGTGGAATCTCGGTCTCATCGATGTCGACTCGAATGTGTAACGGATCAACAACTCCCATCGACAAATAGGGTGTCGAGACGATCGAAGCGGGCACAAACTCTCCCGACCGAACCACTACGCTCAAAATCGTTCCATCGATAGGAGCCTTAACCGTACGTATTTCCATGAGTGTCTGTGCTTTCAATAGATTGGCTTCCGCGAGAGCCACCGCAGCCCTTTGCACTGCAATACTTGGAGGGTTATCTCCCTCCGCCAGCAATCGTAGCCCCGCTTCGGCTTCCAGCAGTCGCGCCTTGGCTTCCAAGGTTCGTACCTGGCTGGTATCGCGACTCAAGGTTCGAGTATCCATCTCTTCCTGCGAAACCGCGTTTTGCGTTCTCAATTGTCTGGCTCGTTCATATTCTCGAGCCGCGTTCGCTTCACTTAGTGTGGCCTCTTGAACGCTAACTTCTGCGGCTTTAACTCGAGCTTTCTGAATGTCCACCTGCGCGAGCAATTCACTGAGCCTTGCTTGCTGAGCGAGCAACTCGCTTTGAGCCACCTGAACATCGGCTTTGGTTTGCCGCTGATCAAGTTGCAGCAACACTTGCCCCTTCACCACCACATCACCAGGCCGAACCATGACCTTTTCAACCACCCCAGGTACTTCCGATCCGATCGCAATGATTTCGCTCTGCGGTTCAATGATACCTACACCACCAATGTACGACTGCTTGCCAGCAATAGAAGCTGGCTGCGTATCTTGATCAGCAACCAAGGCTCCCTTGGGCTGTTGAGGTGGGAGCTTCAACGCTTCCGTCACGACAGGTTTTGGCGTATTCTTCTGGATTAACTGCGCAGCAATGTACAGCATACCTGCAGCACCGAGGCAAACACCAAACGCGAACAAAGTTTTAAACCAACGTTGTATCACAACTGCCTCTAAACCAATGAAGGAATGATCTCTTCTGCTCGCCCTGTCTTAACAACTTGCCCGTCAGACATACTGGCGATGTAGTTCGCAAAACTATAAATACGACTATCGTGAGTAACCACAACCACCGCGCGATTTTCGGTTCCAGCCACATCCCGCAATAACTCCATCACCGTTCGACCTGTCTCGGCATCCAATGAGGCCGTCGGTTCATCACATATCACAATCTGTGGTTTGTGAGCCAACGCTCTCGCGATTGCCACTCTTTGCTGCTGTCCACCTGAGAGCTGATTGGGGTACTTGTTTTTGAATTTCCCCAGCCCTAACTGATCCAGTAAGTTATCACTCACCCGTCTCGCCGAAGTTAGAGTGTAACCCTTGACAACTAAAGAGACGGCAGCGTTTTCGGAAGCCGTCAACGCGGGGATCAAATTGAACTGCTGAAAAATGAAACCCAAATATCTAGCGCGAAAACCAATGACACGCCGCTTCGACATCGAGGAAATTTTCTGACCCAGTATCTCAATAGTCCCCGCGTCGGCTGTCAATAATCCCGCGATCGTGGAAATGAGTGTCGTTTTTCCGCACCCACTTGGCCCCACCAAAAACGTGGTCGCGCCTAAAGGCACATCGAGATTCACACCGCGCAGTACCTTCACTTCAGCACTGCCGCGTCCAAAGGATTTGGTCACCTCGCGACAGCGAATGGCCACGCCGTCCTGCGCCACACTTTCATTCTTGGTGTAGATAGAAAACATGACTTAGCCTCGAAACACAATCGCAGGGTCAACGAACAATAAACGGCGCAGAGCCACAAGCGATGCCAACAAAATGATTCCAGCGGCAACTGCTCCTGAGCCAACGCCCACTTGCCAAGGTAGGAAGAAGCCTGCGAAATTTGGATTGCGACCGGCGAACTCGAAAAAACAGGCAGCACCAAACAGTCCGACGCTATAGCCCACAAAACCGATTACCACAGCCTGAATTGCCACCATGCCAATCAGGCGACCATTTCGAGTTCCCAATGCTTTGAGCACCGCAAAATGCTTGAGATTCTCTAAAACGAACAGGTTGAACATGAGCGCGACCACGCACACACCCACAATAATGCCAAGCCCCACGACGGTCCCAAAACTGACCGGAATCCCTGTATTGTCAATGATGTATTGGATCGATCTTTGTCGGTACTCTTCCGAAGTAAGAGCCAAAAGACCTGTGCGATTCCGGATCTCGCCTGCCACATCTTCAGGCGCCCGTCCTCTTTCGGCCCGAGCTACGATAAAGGACATTTGGTTCCGGCCATTGTTGGTGTACTGCAAAGCTTGCGAGTAGCGAGTAAAGAATGTAATGCCGGATGTAAATTTCGGTGAATCCTTAACGATGGCAACTAGTACGGCTCTTCGATCATTGAGCTCCACAACTTTGCCCAATTCGAGTTCTTGATTCCGCCAAACTTTGTCGTAACCGTCCAAGCCCACCGCCACAGCATCGGGCTGCTTCAGATCCTCAATGTTCCCCAATACCGGTCGTTGCGGAATACCAATCAACGATGCGTCATCCACACCCAATAATGTCGCCGATTCGAGTTGGCCATCAGCTGTACGAATCGTTGCCATCGATTTGAAGAAGGGGACGGCCCAGCTCACTCCCGGCACACCGCGAACTCGCCCGAGTTCTGTATCTCGTAAGGGGAAAATCGTCTCAAGGTTCTTTACACCTGGGTCCATTACCCAAAGATCTGCTTCAGGCACGTCGCTGATAACCGCTCCAGCCCGGTTCAGCAACCCAAGAAAAATCCCAAGCTGTTGGTTGATTAGCAATGTTGAGAAAGCAACACCAACAACCAACCCCAGAAATTTCACGCGATCATGAAACAGCATTTTGAGGGCGATGACCCACATTATAAATTGCCCCGCTCTATCATCGAAGTCGGACCTCTCCTCCGGTGCTATTTACGATAGCTTCTGCAATTTTAACACGAGCGTCGGACCAAACCGAGGATTGTGCAAACGCCTGAAGACGATCTTTAGCGGACTCGTTCTGTTTGAATGTATACGAAACTTGTTCAGCTGGAATCGCTTCGACTACATACGAGGCGACAATCGTTAACGTATCGAGTTCGAAGACGAAACCATCCACTCTTACCGGCGCTGCTACAAATTCTTGTTCCGACACCGCTATAGGCAATTGACTTTCATCAATGCGATGCACAATCAAATACTTCGCTTTCGTTGCTCCATCCATTACTCGCTTCATAAAGGCCTGATCACCACCGCTCGGTGCTTGGTTTTCCCAATACAGGGTCGTCGACAAATTAGTGGTTAACATCAGATCAATCGCTCCCTTATCCCCCTGTAGAGCCGAAACCATGATGGTCTCGCAGTTGTGATCTGGTGACTCTTCATTCAGGATTAACTTGGGAGACAACTCAGCCGTAACATTCTCTGCAGTTTGAGGAATCTTGTCCTGGATTTGTTTAAGCTGGTCGCGTAATCGATTGATCGCTGGCCGATATTCGTCGATAACAGCCTCCGTCGACTTGCCGCAACCGATACTTACGACGAGAAACAGTAAAACAAAAAAACGCATCGTTATGCTCCGACGGAGTGAGACAACGTCATTCAATTTTGGGAACTTGGTTCGTGGGAACTTTCTCGTCTAATTCTAATCGGTGCACATCGACTCCAATAGCATGCAAGTACGTGCCGGTGGAATGCTTAAGTACGCGAATCTTATTCACCGCATTCCCAAACTCTTCTTTTTGCCATGTGAGCCCCCCATCTTCCGTCACAAATCCATGCGGCGTTGCCCCAACCCAACCTCTTTTCTCGTCGATAAACGCGATCCCAAATTCGCGGACTTTGAAGTCATCAACCAATAGCTGCTCATTCCAAGACTTTCCGCCATCCACTGTTTTGAGAACATAGCGCTTGGTCAACATAGGGTCCGGATTGTAGGATTGCACTGACACGAATCCAATCTCTTTTGTGGGGAATGACATTTTCCAAGTGAGCTCGAAGGTTCGCGTACCCTTGTAGACTTCTTGCCAACTTTTCCCGCCGTCTTCCGTTGCCAAAATCAACGCAGTTGAATCTTGCACGTTCTTATCCGACGCGCACGCCAGAAAACCGCGATCAGCATCTAAGAAGTGGACGTCCAATACCATGGCACACGACTCAGGCAGCGCCATGTGCTTCCACGTCTCTCCAAGATCATCCGAATAGATGGAAGCGGTTGGCCCGCCAACTCGACCAACCGCGATGAGTCGAATGCGCTCATCAAGATTCCCTGCGTTGATGTAAGGGATCTTCAGGACTTGCATCGAGCACAGTCCGACAACCTTGGGCGCGTCGATCTGTTCCACTACTTCCCATGTATTACCACCATCGCGTGTGCGATATAGCGGCACCGAATCCGTCACATTCGGAAAATAGTCAGGGCCAATGTTTCCTGCAAAGCCCAGTCGCTCGTCAACGAACATCAAACAGCGAAAGTAAGTTCCCGGCTTGTGCAATTTCAGTTCCCACGTGACGCCACCATCGCTCGTCTTGAATATCTTACCGCTTCCATTGACATACCATCCTACTTGTGGCGATACAAAATAGATGTCATCTTGCTTACCCCGATATGCCTCGGTTTCGAGCTTCTTCCAAACATAGTCTTCCGTGTAGCCGATCGACTGAAGAACAAAAACGAAAAAAAGAAACCACAAGCGGTTACATGACGTGAAATCGCCTAAGTTCATATATCCCCAAACTTTCATATATCTCTTTTTGAGTTGCCTGAATCTAGTTAGCGAATTGCTTCCACAAATCGCTTTTTGACATGCTTCAAAGTGGATCTACGTTCCCTCTATGGACTGTGTTCTGTACAGCACCCATAGTTTAATCGGGTGTAAAGTGTGAACCGACGAGGCAGAAAGGAAGCGACTTCTTACTCCTATCGCCCCTCACCAAGAAACTGAACGCACGAACACCACACTTTACAAACAGCTCACTTAGCCTGCTTGAATCCCGAATTTCGTGGCTTTTGAACAATCAGTGCGAACGGTTTTCCGCTAAATACGTCGTCCGCATTTACTCCTTCTGAGTTCGCATTGATTGTAGAAAGTGGGTTGGCCCAGTACCATCTACACATCAAATCCCAAGCGATAGCGAACTAGTAACGCGACTGAATCGGAAGGCAAAATGGCCAACAATCTTGATGAGTGGTTCAACGAAGCGATCCATTTTCTCAACGAGGACAACGTTCCAGAAGCTCGCAAATTTTTGGCCAAAATGAAATCGACCGCCCCCAATGATTCGCGAACCCTCGAAATCGAAGGGGATTGTGCCAAAGCCGAAGGGGATTTCGAACTTGCCACACAGCACTACCGAAAACTGATTAACGGTTCAGATTCTCAAGCGGCAGCCCGTGGCAATTTGAGCCTTGGCTTTCTTCTCATGGAACGCGGTGACCGACAGGATGCCCTGAAGGCACTAATCGCCGCAGCACCATTCCTGGATAATCGAGAAAGCCCCTATGAGCACATGAATGCGATGTCATCCATCGCGGCCTTGGAGTACGAACTTGGTGACTTTGCACAGTCCGCCCAAACTCTGCTCGGTGTGCTTGAAAAGTATGAAGAATACGAGCTCGATGATGATTGCAGTTTGATTTATCTGAGTTGTGCTACCCAGCGCGGCGATGCCCTTCGATCGCTTGGCAAACTCGATGAAGCCCAAGAAGCTTATCAGATCGTTGCCGATATCACCGAAGAACTTGAAATCATGGACGAGCATGCCAACGCCCTCGACGGCATTGGTGTCGTTCATCAGATGCGTGGCAATTTCAAGGAAGCTACCAAATTTCATTTGAAATCGGTGGAAATCAATGAAGAGATTGAGTCGATCCCTGGACTGTGCGCCAACATGGCTAATCTCGCCAGAGTTTACTTACACCTAGAAGACTGGCCTGTTGGTAGGAAATATGCACTTCGTTTACTACAACTCGAAACCGATGAAGAATCGGTGGAAGGAGTAGGGTTCGCTAAACTTCTTCTGGCTGAATGCGATATCGGCATGAAGAAGTACAAAGAGGCGGATCAAACATTGCAATCGCTTTTGAAGATCTTCACCCGATCTGGAGAAGCGGATACGTATGTGAATTTGATTAGTGTCTTGGGCAACCTTCGTCGCCTACAAGGCAATCTCGAAGAAGCAGAACGTTACCAAAATGAAGCTCTAAAGATCTCGTTGGAAATGAACAATCGGGATTTCCTGCTCTCTAGCTACGATGAACTCGCTGAAATCAAGACGGCCCAGAAGCGTTACGACGAAGCCCGTGACCTTTGGGAGCAAGCCTTGGAAATTGCCGAAGAATTGAAATCTGCCAAGATGCTTAAGTCGATCAAAAAGCGATTATCGGACATCTCCAAGCAATAAACCGCCTGTATTTGCCTCACAAAGATACGTTGCTGGCACCTTCATAACACACAGCTAAATGACGTGCTAAGCCTATGCGCGAAGGCTTAACCGAGCATGGCTTGACGGATGAACCACATCAACAAGATCGTGCCGAGAATGGATAGCGTAACGCGCAAAGAGCGTTTCAATCTCAAGTAGAATACCAAAACGAAACCGCTGATTGCGACTAAGGTCGAAATTACCGCAGACACATCAATGATCACCTTCCATAGATCGCCGGTGTGTCGACCTTTATGCAAGTCATTCATGATCGAGATCAGATCATTGCAGGTTGTGGTCAATTCATACTTGCCGTCCGAGCGCGATATTCGCGCGGTTGCGGCGTACCCAGGTCCCTGAAAAGTTACTTCACAAGAATCTTCGAAGCACAAAAAGTCCGCCACATGGCCGGTAAGCAAATGCGTGGATCGCAGATGCTCGGCAACGGCAAGCTTGTCCACTTCGTGACCAAAGTCACTTCCATCCCAACCTTCCGGCGCCTGCGTCTTGAGCTTCAACCACGACGCGTCTAAACTCCCCTCAGACACCTGGGTATCTTCTTGGAAGAACCAATCTGGATGATTGAGGGTTAAGCCAGTAACACTAAAAAACAAAATAGCAGCCAACGAAATCATCGACAAATAGATGTGGAGCCACCTACTCCACTTGGCTAATGCTCGATGAATATGCCGCGAAGCATGAGGCTTCTCTTTGGTTGAAGAAGGGGATTGCAAAGGAATCATTCCTGACTGTTATGGCTTCTTGCTGAATTGTACTTTGGCCGTCTTGATTTCGACATTTCCCTTTAGCTCTTCTTCGAATGATTTTGCACCCAATTCAAAAGGATATTTAATGAGCTGATACGTCCCATGTTCACGGGCAGCTTCGATATAGAGTGTGTATTTACCTTCCTTCAATACTTTGCCATGGTCATCCTTGCCATCCCAAGCAACTTTGTAATTTCCCGCATTTCGCGTCGGTTTCGATACAGTTCCGATCAGTTTCATTTCATCGCTCAATAAACGCAATTGATCGCTCGCATACCAGCGACGCAAGTCGCGGTGCCAGCGCGGACCAGGATTGTTGGCCATCAAGAAAAGGCTCAATGTCTTAACGGGATATTCATCCTGGTCCTCAATCCAAACAGCGACATATGGTCGGCGCCAACGTCCACTGTTCTCAGGTTTGGTGATCTCGAATTCGACATTCATTTCATACGGTGTTGCTGACTCTTCCGTTGCTGTTTCCTGGGTCGCTTCAACCCAATTCACGGAACAAAACACCGTCTCATCTTCTAACATCAAGCAACAACTGCAACCTGGAATAGACTCAACCAAGTGAAGCGCCTCTGCTGGATTCATGACAGAACAAATCGTAGCCAGCACATCGGCGGTTTCTGCAGTGGGAGCCATTACCGTAGCGGACACAACGTTGGTTGCTGGCATCCCTGTACGCGGATCGATGATGTGCGAAAGCCGTTGTCCGCCGATCGTAAAGTAGCGTTCGGAGTTTCCGCTGGTGGCGATGGCGGCATCTTTGATGGAGAGTTTCTTCCAGATCTTGCCACCAATTGCATCATGAAATGGGTGTGGAATCGATACGTTTTCTGCAAGTGTTCCAGCTACGCGCAGATCACCACCGATGTTAACCATACAACCATCGACAGTGGGACAATCCCGTTCGATCACATTGATTACTGCATCCAGAATCGTCCCCTTAGCGATTGCGTTAAGCGTTAGTTTTTGGCTGCTCAAACGCGTCACCGACGCGTTATCCTCGGCAATAGACCAGTGCTTTGTAACAGCCAATTCGCGCGCACGTTCAATCGCTTCGCTGGTTGGCATGGTCGAAGATTCAGCGGCATTTTTCCAGAGCTGCGTTAGCCCTTGAACGCCGGGTTGAAAGGCACCGTGACTCACTTGATTCCATTCATCACAACGTTTGAGCAGTTCGCGCAAATCGTGAGATAATGTGCTAATCGTCCCAGGTTTCGCGTTGACAAACTTAGAGAACTCGCTCGAAGGATCGTAATGGCTGAAGATCTTTTCAAGTCGTTCAATCTGTTGAAGGGTCCGTTCCTCGGCCTCACGCGCCGCGGCTTCGGTGTCGCACTGTACGTGCAATTCAAGCGAAGTGCCAAGTACGTTTTCATGATGAAAGGTAAAATCGTCGGCACTGCTAGATCGAGCCAGCATACTGAATAGAAATAGACTAAGACTCAAGGTGCAGAAGCGCAGACACCATTGCATAGTTGGGTTCCGGTGCGAGAAGGGGCATAGGTCAACGGGGTTCCAACACCATTGACTCGAATTAGTTTCGAAAAAAAGAAAAGTGCGACAAAGACAATACCATCTTCGTCGCACTTCGTTTACAAGTCTGTAGTAACTTGCAAGCACATGGCGTTAGGAGCATGCGCTGGACATTACAATTTAGTAAAGTGTCGACGTAATGTTTGCGGTGTCCGAGCTAGATCGGCTGACCTTCGCCATCACCCGCTGGACGGCGACGTTCGCCACCACGTCCACCTTGGAAACCTTCGCCGCCAGGACCACCAGGTCCGCCTTGAAACCCAGGACCGCCTTGCCCGCCAGGGCCTCCCTGAAATCCAGGCCCACCTTCGCCGCCAGGTCCACCACGGAATCCCATTGGTTGCTTGAATTGTTGCAATTGTTCGGCGGTAAGGATTTTTGCCAACTCAGCGTCTACAGTTTCTTGAAGCTTAGCGATCTGATTGCGTTGCTCTTCCGATAGGTTCAACTGTTGCATCATAAATTCGGGGACGACACGACCAGGTTGCATCATCGGCCCGCGTCCTCGTCCTCCGCGGCCCATCTCGCCGCCACGACCGCCTGGCCCACCGAATTCACCACCCATAGGCGGTTGACCACCAAAACCACCTGGTCCACCAGGACCGCCACCGAAGCCACCTGGTCCGCCGGGGCCACCAGGTCCTCCTCCGAATCCACCGCGGCCTCCAGGCCCACCTTCGCCACCGCGACCAGCCATTTCCTTTTGAACCAATTGCGCGACTTCTTCGCGAGTAACCTCTTTGTTCTTATCCGCGTCAGCTCGCTCGACCAAGCCTTTAAGACGACTCTCGGAGTATTCATCTTCAGTGAGTACTCCATCTTGGTTTTTGTCGAGGCTCATCACTCGTGTTATCGTTTCTTCCCCACCTCCGCCACCTTGCCGTGGACCACGTCCTTCTCCTTGCTGACCACCAGGAGGTTGTAGGAACGCGAAGCCTGCTAACATACCACTCATGATCAAAGAACTAAAAACAAATTTCATGGGACACCTCTTTGAATTGCTAAACGATTCTATTGGAAATTTTTACGATTTGAAGTTTCGATCGTCGGGTGTGAGTCCCAAGACGATGTCGAATTTTGCTGTGTATTCTGGGGTTTTCGTACCCTGCATAAGAACCCAATCTGCCTGTACTAACTCCTGATCGACCAAGTCGCCTGCCTGAGCGAATATACCGTCGCGACGATTGTTTTCATGACCACGGATCATGACCTGCGTGGTCAAAATTTCTTTGCCACCTCGACTCAGCTTGATATGAATGTGAGGTGCGGGGCGGCCAGGGTAAGGAACAGGTTTCACAGTGCGAAAGCGGTATTCGCCGGTTGCTCCAGTTTCGAACTTACCATAGCCTTGAAAGTTCTTATCCTGAATGTTCTTTTTGGTGTTACTATCATTCGAATGAAGATAGACACCCTTCGCATCACATTGCCAAATTTCCATGGTGACATTGCGAAGTGGTGAACCGTTGAGGCTCAAGATTCGACCATGCAGATGGGTGATCTCACCTATGGCAGGTGTTAGCGAGTCATTAACAATGATCAAGTCGTTATCTTGATCGAGCGGCAAATGGTCAGGATAAAACGGCCCCTCAGTTAATCGTGGGGTCCGAAACAGCTCCTCGGCAAACAGTCCCTTTTGCGTGAAAAACAGGAGCCCTGTCGTGGCTGAGGCGGTCAGCCATTGTCGTCGCCCAATAAATCTGCTTTCGTTCATCCGTAAGCCCCTTAAGACCATGGAACTTTGTGTACTATTCTGGATACAATCAACTATCCCGTAAAACCGGGGATTTTGTTCGCAACACTGAGACATGCGAGAATGAGCCCAAGCGGGGGCCACGCATTTTCTAAAATTCCTTTTTTTCCATCGATGCGGTCAGAATGACACAAGATGTGACTCAAATTCTAAAGGCCCTGGAGGCTGGGGATCCTCTTGCCGCCAAGGAACTTTTGCCCGTGGTCTATCGTGAGCTCCATCAACTGGCGACCGCCAAAATGCGACAAGAACGGGGTGACCATACCCTGCAGCCAACTGCGTTGGTGCATGAAGCCTTTCTCCGTTTGGTCGGAGATGTAGACCTAAACCGCTGGGAAGGGCGGGCCCATTTTTTTTCCGCCGCTGCTGAAGCGATGCGCCGCATTCTAATCGACCATGCTCGCCACAAAAACGCGGCTAAACGCGGCGGAAAACTACAACGGCTTGACATCAATGAAATGTTGAGCTTTGACGAATCCAAAGTCGATTCGCTGCTGGAATTAGACTCGGCACTGGAGAAACAAGGGCAACTGGATCCGATGTTGGTTAAGGTTGTCGAACTGCGATTCTTCGCTGGGTTATCCGTGGAGCAAACGGCCGAGGCCCTAAATGTCTCGGACCGAACCATCAAGCGGCATTGGGCCTATGCGCGAGCGTGGCTCCAACGCGAACTCGAAGAAAAGTAATGGCCACGATTGTTTGGGTTTGATTAAACCGTAGCTGGAACGCAGCGGAGGCTAGGTGGACTGGAGCAATACGCCATCCCCCTGCATACGCGCTTAAAATAATTGAAGGATAAATATGGCCCCTGCCTCCCCTTTTTGTCGCTTGAAAGAAAAGAGTACCGTGACAAAACGGAGCGGAGATCTCCCATGAACCAAGCCAATGAACGAACCATCTTCTTAGAAGCGATCGACCAAGATTCTGCGCAGGCGATGTATGCGTATGTCGAACAAGCTTGTGCGGGCAATCATGACCTGCAACAACGAGTAGAAAAACTTGTCGCCGCGCATCTCAAATCGGAAGGCATTCTAGCCCAACCCTTATTCGAACCGACTCCAGCCAACTTGGCGGAGACACAGAGTCTCTCTTCCATAGCTGTTGCCCCACTTACGGACATCAACCAACAGATCGGTCCCTACCGACTTATGGAAAAAATTGGTGAGGGTGGCTTCGGCATCGTATACGTTGCCCAGCAAGAACAACCTGTCCGCCGTAAAGTTGCTTTGAAAATGGTCAAACCCAACATGAACTCGCGAGATGTCTTGGCTCGCTTTGAAGCGGAACGTCAAGCACTTGCCATGATGGATCATCCAGGCATTGCTCGAGTCTTCGATGCTGGGGTGAGCAGCGATGGACGTCCCTATTTTGTCATGGAACTAGTGCGAGGAGTTTCCATCACGGAGTTTTGTGATTCTGCCAAACTTGATGTGACGCGACGCCTCGAACTCTTTCGCGATATCTGCTCTGCCGTTCATCATGCACATCAAAAAGGAATCATCCATCGAGACCTGAAGCCTTCCAACGTCCTTACAACTCTATTAGATGACAAACCGACCGTTAAAGTGATCGATTTTGGTATCGCCAAAGCCATCGGTCAGGACCTGACGGACAAGACGATTTACACGCGATTCATGTCCATGATGGGCACACCTCAGTACATGAGTCCAGAGCAAGCCGAGATGAATAGTTTGGATATCGATACCCGCAGCGATATCTACTCATTGGGAGTCATCTTGTATGAGCTGCTTACCGGCACAACGCCAATAGAATCGACACGCATAAACTCTGCCGGCTATCATGAAATACGTCGAATGATTGTCGAGGAAGAACCTCCTCGTCCGAGCATGCGTCTTTCGACTCTTGGAAATCGGCTTACAACCGTGACCGAAAGCCGCAACGTTGAACCTCGTAAATTGCGTTCCATGTTGGATGGTGATCTGGACTGGATCGTCTTGAAAGCGATGGAAAAAGATCGTACAAGGCGATACGATTCTGCAGCCGCGATGGCCAAAGATGTCACAGCCTATTTGCAATCAGATCCTGTCGATGCGCGTCCTCCATCGCGTTGGTATCGATTCCAGAAATTCGCCGGACGCAACAAAACGGTCATAGTTGCCTCCGCATTGGTTGCTACGTCGTTAGTGCTCGGAACTGCCTTCAGTCTGTATCAGATGTCGCAAGCGATGTCGGCAGCTGATGCCCTAAACACCGCTTTGGCAGATGCTCTTGACGCCAAACAAAAAGAAAAAAAAGCCAACGAACAACTGCAAGAGTTTTCAGATCGACTCGTTCAAGCCAATCAACTGATTTCCACAGCTCAAACTCATTTCTTTGAAAATGAAATCGATGAAGCCATCAATGATCTCGATCGAGCCATTGAACTTCAGCCCTCCTACTATCTCTCTTGGCTGCAACGAGGCCAAACCTACTCGCGGCTTGGCATGTGGTCCACTGCGGCAACCGATTTCGCCAAAGCTTTGGAGTTAGGAGCTCCCACCAACGAGCCTCAATGGCAAGGGATCGGTGCTCTCTTTTTAGCAACCAATCAACCTGCCGCGTATCGAAAATTGGAAACCGAACTTGTCGATCACGTCTCCAAATCAAAAGGCCTCGTCGACTGGCAAGCCTTACGTGCGCTTGCCGTCACACCCGACCATGACGCTTTCATCGATTGGAAAAAAATCGCCGCAGATGTCGAGGCGAACTTAAGTCGAAGCCCGAACTTCGAGAGGGAACCTCGCGGACGTGGCGAGCGATTCGGGCGAGGTCCTGAACCATTCGGTGATCATCCACCTCACGAATTTGATCCCAATGGCCCACCTCCTGGAGGCTTTGGCCCCGATGGCCCGCCACCCGATGGCCCACCGCCAAATGGACCACCACCGGGCAGTATTTTGGGAAGCGATTTTCCCAACAGAAACATGCCACCGGATCGCGGTGGTTTTGACAATAATCAACGTGAAAACTTTTCTCGCAATGAAGCAAGTGGGGATGCTCACCTCCGTTTTAGCGATCAACACAACCACAAGCCGAATCAGTCTCCAATCGCAGATTTCGATAACAACACTCGCCCAGACAACAGGATGGGACCTGGAAATAACATGAGACGCTGGCAAGGTCCTGGCCAAGGTCCAGAACGAGGACCAGGACCGGGATTTGGACCCGAGGACCGCATGCGCGGCGAAGGGGGCATGAACCGCATACCGCTCAGTGCTAAACGCTACATCGCTGGTCTCATTATGATTCGAGCGGAAAACTACAGCCGAGCCGCTGAACTGCTTGAAGCAGCAGCCAACGACACCAACTGGGTCGGATGCGATTTGATCGCTTCATCACTAGCCATCGCTTATCACAAGCTGGCGCAACCCGAAAAAGCAACGTCGGCTTTCGCGAAGGCTGTTGAAAACCTAAATCAATTCTCGCAAGAGATCTCCGCCAATCCTAGCAGCAGACGAAAATTGGCCCCCTGGTTTGACACTATCGAATCATTATTGCTCTATCAGGAGGCGGCTCGCTTATTAAGCAAACCTCCCATCAATCTGAAAGAACTGCTTGAGCAAATAGAACAACGCAGACAGATCGAATGACCCTTGGCAATGAAAAAGGCTCCAACGAATCGCTGGAGCCTTTCTCATTGCAACTATTCAAATTCCGACGTACGAACGCTTATCGGGGAAGTTTGTCAAAATCGATTACCGGCTTTTCTGTGGCGGTTGATTGGCGTTTGAAACTATCGCCCGCCTTTCCCGTTTCGTTGAAGAAACCACAATTTCGCATATAGAAATGATCTCCATCAGCGCCACCCATGTAATCTAGCCGATGACGATTTCCCCCTGTTGGATCAACAGAGAATCGGGCTTGAACACACTCGTGCCATTTTCCCGTTGTATCGACTACCCATACATTGCCGTTCTCAACGCGGCGTTCAATATGGCCAAACGCTGGATTGAAACTTTCGAGGAAAGAATGGAAGCCTTTGTAATGAGTATCCGTCTTAGGACGGCGAAAACTCGCGATCAGTCGCCATTCATCTGCAGCTTTATCACCGAACCATGAAGTATAAACGGTATTGCCTTTACCATCTGGTTTCACTTCGGTGAGAAAGCGGTACGTCTTGCCGGCTACCCAAGGGTAAATCAAAAAACTCTGGCCACCTGAACCTTCGTTGCCGAACTCGCCAATACGTACATCAGGCCCACGCCCCAACACGGCGATGCGTTGCTCTTCGGGAATATCCTTTGGATTATCCGTTTGAAAGGGACTCCAGACTGAAAACAGCACTCGTCGCTCGCTTTCACTGTTGACTTGGATTCCGAAATATCCTTCGCCAAATCCATTCGCCATATAATACGATCCGATCGGATCAAAGCCGACGGGAACGGTAATCTCGCTGTAGCCGTATTGAATGTTCAGATCGCGAGGTACTTGGTAACCGAGATGAACCGATGGTCCACGCCTTCCCCAATAAAACATGTTTCCTTCGTTATTGCGCACATAGTCGACTTTCAAATTCTCTACCTCGGAGCGCACCACCAAACTCTGAATTTGAACACTACCCTTAATTCCCTCTTTGCCTTTCAAATCAACCCTTACATATCCCTTCTTCGCACAATCAAACTCACCTACCGGGATATCGCTGACCTCTTTATTCTCAACCGCAACTTCTTTGTGCACATCCCCAACGGAAACATCAACAATGGCGCCATCGGCTCCTTTGGCTTCCAGCAGAAGTGTCACTTTGCACGGTTGATCGACCGAGAAAAACAACGAATACGTCTGCAGTGCATCGCGAATTACCACCGAGCCCTCGCGGTTCGTAGCATTTCCGGGTTGTGGGGCTGATTTGTACGCATTGCCCCCTGCGGCGACGCGCCATTCGTCAGCCCAAACCGAAGCCACACAGAGTTGAAATACCAAACATGACAAAGCTAAAACACGACGCTGATTCATGAGCCTCTCTCAAACGCAAAATCTAAAATCCACGGAAAGCAAACCATGCGCACCTCATCAACAAATGTCGGAGGAGCGAAGGGCGAATGATACCCAACCCCAACTTGAACGAATTAATGGAACCTGGCAGCTATGGCTGTGAAGATGAGAAATAGTCATTGAAATCTATGTCCGATCTAATAGGATCCAAGTCCGGATCCACCTTCATGTGTCCTTGTTGCCGAGGATCACTTAAGGCCCCTTGCTTTTGCAATCTTCCTAACAACTCTTTTATCTTCGTCAAATAATCTTCCTTCTTCTCTGAAGCATGCGGGATTGCTTGCGAATAAGCACAAACCGCATTATACAAAATGTTAGCTTGGTTGGCCGGGTTGGACGCCTCCTGCAGTTGGATCAGCTCCTTTTCAAAATCCCCCAACTCTCCTTTGCGAATTCGTTCGACCAACTCCATCGAATTTTGCATGGCTCGCATCGTCAGCACCCAAGGCTGTTTAGGATTGTCTTTCATCAATTCCTGTAGAACCTGATTCGATTCGTTGATCACTTCGGTCGATTCAGCGGTTCGATCCAATTTCGCTAATGCAGCCCCTTTGACACGCAGGGCCTGCATAAGTTGCATTCGAAAAACATACGCCTTTGGATGACATTGCAGCAGAAGTCGGCTGTATTCTAAACCCTCGTCGATGTCCTTCAAATTCTGCTCACTGATCATCTCACCGCTGCTCGAGCCGCTAATGCCATAATTCAAATGACAAATAGCCCAAGTTTGTAGGAACTGGTCCGCGCTGCGTGCGTCTGGCGCGTCCTGGTCCTTTATCGTTTTCAATAAATCAATCGCCGAGCGATACAACTCCACCGCCTCTTCCGGCTTTTGCTCAAGGTTCTTGTAAGCAGCTTTCACATTGTAGGCGAATGCAATAGCGACTTGCCTTTTGTAGGTGGCTTGAAAATTGTCGAGCAAATGCTTGATCTTTATCTCCATCTCAGCCAACAAATTTGTCACCAATTTGGCGTTCTCAGAACCACTGGATATCCCCGCATACGCCAAATAAGACATCGACTCAAGAGCTTGAATCTGATACTCAATCTGCTGTGGCGTTTTATCAGCCACCTCTCGAATCAACTTCGAACCAGCCATCACTTGCTGCCAAGCAAGTTCGTTATCACCATTTAGGGAGTGAATGGTTCCTACGAGCGATATCATCTGAGCAATTCTCGCCGAGTATTCAAGATTCTCAGGCTCACGTTTCTGCAGCTCTTGGCACAATTGAATACACTCTTCAGCCGCTTTCTGCGCAGCAGCTAAATCGTTCAAAACAAAATGTGTACCAGAGAGCAACGCATAGGCCTTCGATGCTTCGCGACGAACCTCCAAGGAATCGCTCTCGTCGGCAATCAAGCCTTGATAAAAGAGAATAGCGTCGTTAAGGATTTCTTGTCTCTCTTCTTGCAGCTCGGGTTTTTGAGCCCACTCGACACTGGCAGCCCGAGCTGTCATGAGATTGACAACTTCAATGGCCCGACGCAGTCGCGACTCCGACTTGCGGCTTTGATTACTCGCTTCATTTCTAGCCAAAATTGCAACGTCACGTTGAGCGGCGAGTCGATTGTTGGCCGAGTACAAGATGGCCACAATAACAGCCAACGCAATAAATCCAACCGCTACGGCACTGGCGATAGCAGGATTCTTTTTGAACCACCGAACCGATCTTTCCCATTTCGAAATGGGACGAGCCAAAATGGGATCGCCGCTGAGCCAACGGCGTAAATCATCGGCAAGCATACCCGCCGAAGCATAACGTTTGGCAGGATCCTTTTGCAAACATTTGAGACAGATAGTTTCCAGATCGCCAGGAACGGAAGCATTCAATTGTCTCACGGGGACAGGATCTTGCTTCAGTACTTGCAGCACTGTTTCCATGGCGGTCGCCGCCTGAAACGGAGGGCGTCCCGTTAGGGTTCGATATAAAATCGCGCCCAAGGCATAGACGTCCGCCGCTGTTCCAATCTCTTTGCTTTGTCCTCCAGCTTGTTCGGGCGGCATATAACTCGGTGTACCCAATATCTGGCCCGTCCCGGTCAACTCCGATCCGCTGCCAATTTGTTTGGCTAATCCAAAATCGGAAACCTTGGGAGTCCATTCCAATTCGATTTGGCTAACCAACGTGCGATCCGTAGTCGTTGGCTTGCGTGTTCGAAAAGAGTCAATCGTACCGATACTCGATTCAGAATTCGTAGAACTCTTGCGCGATAAAAGAATGTTCGCTGGCTTTAAATCTCGGTGCACCACTTGCTTGCTATGCGCAAATTCGATGGCATCGGCTACCTGTTTCATTAACTGAGCAGCAACACGGGGCGAGAGTGGATTCTCGCGAAGCAATTGATCTAAGCTGCCGCCTTCAACAAATCCCATCGAAAAGAAATGTTGGCCATCGATCTCTCCGATTTCATAGATGGGAACGATATTTGGGTGCTCTAACTTCGCAGCCGCTTCGGCTTCCATCGTAAATCGCCGGACATCATCTGCCCCTGCTAACTTACCGCTTAATATCATCTTCAATGCAACGATTCGGCCAAGACTTCCTTGCCGAGCTTTGTAAACAACTCCCATTCCCCCACGCGCTAATTCTGCTTCGATGAAATAGTCGCCGAATTTCTTTCCTACCAAAGATGTAGTCGAAAGATTGAGGGCCACATCCGTGGTGGAGTTAGAATTCAAGTACGGAGACGTTTCTTCGCTTGCATGCCGTTCAACAGCAGCTGCAGGAACCAAAATGGTCTCGGCGTTTTCATCGTTCGACTTTGGGTTTTGCATCGCTCGCTCACAGCCTTAGCCTCCACACCTCTCTTGGTCCAATACCGAGAGATTGTTTCGCTTCCACATATTCGCTGTTCCGCGAGAAAAGTTCAATCTCATTCTGAGACTGAGGCCCTTTTAGGGCCTCTTTTCCGCCTAGATGGCCGATTCCCCCCACTCGTCGAGCATGTTTGCCCCAATAACGCCAAAACCGCTGTATTTGCGACAGTTTTCCTGCGACTGGTACTCCTCCGACCCGGACTTACCATTCACAAAAATACTGTTGGACAAATCAGCGGCTGCTTTGGCTATTTTTCTAAATGTCGTCACCCACGGAACAAATTCAGTTTCCGCCATTTCCCTGAGGTCGCATTCCACGACCACCACCGCCACCAGGTCCCATGCCGCGTCCCATATTCATTCCTCTACCACCTTGGTCCATCATCGCTCCGTTGGCATTAGCGTTGTTGGCGTTAGCATTATTGGCCGCATTGGCGTTCTGCATGTTGCGTTGATTGCGCATCATCAGGCCTCGAAGGCCGAGCAGGGCTTGCGATAACTCAGAGACATCTAATGAGCCCGAACCATCGGCATCGTAGTTCGTCATCAATGTCTGAGCTAAATTCGACATATCCTGATCGCCCATCTGATTGTTCTGGCCGTTGGCTTGATTCGCCATCGCAGCGTTGTTCTGACCGTTCGCCTGCATCATATGCCGCGGCCCCCCCTGCCCTCCTCTTTGCCCATTCCCCTGAGCACATACGGGTTCAACAAACAGGGACACCAAACCAATAACACCCAAACCTACCATGATTCGCAACATTGTCGAATCTCCTTATGTGCCACACGTCCAGAAAAGAAAGCGAACAAGGACTGATGAAAAGTTAACCCATTCGATGCGAATGCGGTGGGCTCATCCCGCCACGACCACGTTTGCGTCCATTAAATTGCTCGCCAGCTCCGAGCAATGTATTGCCAATGATGACAGCGCTATCGGCGACAACAAACTCATCTTCTGAGTTCAAGCTCACAATGCTCAAATTGCCACTGATTGCACCATCAATCGATGCGCTGTTATTTCCGTCCCCTAGCTGAGCCATGACTGAGCCTTCAACCAAGGCGGATTCCCCTAATGTCAGAGTGTCATCACCACTGCCGGTTTGGATGCAAAGCCCGCGATCGACTTCACCGCTGACATCGATACTGTTGTCGCCATCCCCCAACAACAACATGGCTAAACCAGTTACAAGTGAATCGCTTCCCAAAGAAACGGTATCGCTACCAGTGCCTCCCTTGACACCCAGCGATCGATCGACGCTGCCATCCAGCGATAAAGAATTATCCCCGTCGCCAAGTGAAGCCAGCAGATTCCCTTCTATGACGACTCCAGCCGCAATAGAAACCGTATCGGCTCCTGAACGTCCGCTATAAGCCACAGATCCGCCGACCGTTCCACCTAATATGGAGAAGCTATTGTCGCCCGCACCCAACGATGCAAAGATTTGATCTACGGCCACCGAGCCTTCAGTTAAGTCGATCGAAACCGCATCATTGGTTTCGCTTCCGTCGCTATCCAACCGAATGAAGATATCATCCGTTACACCAGACTGGACGGTTACAATATCCGAACCATCCTCGGCAGCCCCTTCTTGAGTGATCTGCAACGTTCCATCTCCGAGATCGACAATCGCAATCTCACCTGCTGCAGTTCCTTTAATGTAGAGATCGCCTCGAACAACGGAGATATCAACCGCCATCAACTCTCGATTCTCTAATTGTTCGAATCCAACATTCAACTTTCTACGTCGGCATGACATGTTCTGATTTCCCCGCTACAAAGGTGACTTCGAGACTCATTTCGCGTCTCCACCTTCATAGGAGGAAATAGACTATCGTCTGTCACTATCTTTTTTGAAGTACTTGGGAACTCGTGCAAACATCCTCAGGCCCATTAACCACTTCGACGATCGTGACTTCCTCTGTTGCATTCCCAGCCACACAGATGCAATCGCGAGTCCCAAGGCCCAGTAGCGGCTATCGGTGAAACTAATTTCTTCATCCGCACCGACATTACCTTGCTCCGTTACATCTTTTAGATACCTGGTTGCGTCATAGCGCAAAGTCTCAACATTCGCAGTAGCGATTCGTGCTGGGTCATAGACGTCGAAAAGTGAATTGTGTTTAGCAGGAGTCGCTTCTTCGGAACTCGTCTCTTCGCCGTAAGCTGTTGCAACCAAGTAATCCCATGTCATTTCTACATTTCGTCCCTGACGGCTACGAAGCCGATCTTCAAATTGAAAATCTGTGCTTCGATCGCCTGAGAACACGAAGAGGTTCAAGTAGGTATCTTCGAGAGTGGTCTCTTGATTTTCGGCTTCAATCGCTCCACCCAACTGCGTGAAATACTCGTCTTCGCGGATTTGCCGCCCGCTTCGGGCTTCAACAACCGTTTCATGCGTCAAATTCAAATCGACATTCGAGTCCCCATCGGACTCAGGTTCAACCTTATCAGCGGTAACGTTGCTCGACGTGTCGCCACCAAAAATGATTCCCGGGCGTCTACCATTCGGCTGTGGGTTTTCGCGATTTGTTGGAGGCGAAGAGTTGTCACTCCCCTTTATCGGAAAGTCCGTAAAACGGTCTGTGCCTTCCCCTTCCCCTACTACCGCGGCGGACTCTTCAGCGGCATTTGACCAATTCCAATCGCTGGACCGGGAAGTGTTTGCGGTAGCAAGACCTTTACTTCGGCCACCATTGTCAGAATTATTTTCGCGAACTACCACAACAACACTAACGTGCACCACCACTGGGACCGGAATCATCCGTCCAGGGCCGAAGTTATTGCGGTCCATCATTGCGTTAGAAGCGGCAAACCCTTTCATCTCCCGCGGCATCATATGAGGCGATATGGAGGGACGATCTGATTCTGCATTAACTTCCATTCGCATGGGCTTCGCCCAATTCGCCCCATCTTTCCCAGCCATTTTGTGCGAAAGAAGGTTCATATCCTCTATTTCAGCCGCCTCCACAATGCCTACGTAACTGGCCATTAACTCGCGGTTCTCTAATCGCTCAACTCGCAACGTTTTTGATTTCGAACTCGAAGTCATAATGCACTCAATTACTCATGAACCAACTTGTGGGACGTATCTAGTAGCTTCAAAAACCGAACTAATCTTCTTTTCAGTCCAACGTTTCTTCTGGCAATGTTAAACCTACTGGCTTCACGTTCGTTGACTCCGAACCATGAGCATTGTTTTTCATAGCCAATAACTGACTGCGATATCCGCGAGCTTCGCGCAGAACTCGCTCTAAACGTTCCGTATCGCCTGTCTGCTGGTAGCAGTTTGCCAGGTTGTGCAGAACTTGACTTAATTGCTTCAATGCACCTGGGTCATCGCGAAACGTTTTTAGCACATCTCGCAAACGTTGCGCCGCTAACTCCAGATAAAACGAACCATTGCTCAAATCCTTCATTTGACAATAGGCTACGCCCAAGTGGTTCAGTGTGATGAACAGTTGCTGCTCCAGACGGCGATCGTTTGGCATGAGCTCCAACGATTGATTCAACACATTATGGCACTTTGAAAAAAGGCCGATTCCCCGTTGATATTCTTGATTTTTGCAATGGGCTAACCCCTTGGCGATCAGTGTGTTCGTAACCTTGATGACCAAGGAGCTGTCCGTCGGAAACTTGACCAGTTCAGCTTCCAAAACATGGAGCGCTTGGTTAGCAACCTCGTCCACTTCTTTGGGAGCCGACTCTACGAGCAGCGCAACCATGTTCGCTTGGATGGAAGCAGTGAGCACTTCATTTCCACGGCTTCCTTCCAAAACTCGAACAGCCTGTTTGAAATGTTCCATCGCGACAGGAGAGTTGTTCATGGAAGACAACAGTAGCCCAACGTTATTATGCGAAGTTGCCAACTCGGGCAGGACTGCCTCATATCCCTCGTTCCAGAGTTCCGACTCCAAGGCGATCGCTTCTTCATATTCTCGGCGACTCTCCACCAGTTGTCCCATAGCACTATGGGCTTTAGCTAGATCGTGCAGACTTATCGCAAACTCCATTTTCAGTTCGGAATTCGCCGTTCCACTTTGGACATGATTTTTCAGGATATCGACAGCGGCTTCCATTGCTTTGACCGCCATTTCGTTTTGTCCCAATTCCAAGCGCAGACCACCGATCATTCGGTACGTCTTCGCAACATTGGGTTCGAGGACGGATCGATCTTCGGCGATTTTCGCAAGCCGCTCATAGTACCCCAACGTTCCTTCCAATAGTTTTCGACGAGCAGCCTGAGCACCTGGAACATGGGCAAGATCTTCGGCAATTTGTGTTCCAAGGGCATGTACAGTGTCGCGAGCAATCGCTTCGCTTTTGCCGACAATTTCCAAGTTCTTATTCACGGTCGTTTGCAGCGATTGCAGGCGGGCGTTATTGATACCCAGTCCCAAGATTAACATGAACATTGCCAAGGCCGCCGCAGTTGCCACCTGTCGGTTCCGCACCAGGACGCCTTGCAAACGATCGATAACACCTGGCATTTTGGCTTCGGTGACTTTACCATCCAATACTCGCTGCAAGTCTTTGCGAAAAGCATGAGCGGTATCATAACGATCATCGCGTCTCTTGCTCATGGCTTTTCGCAGCACGGCCACCAAAGACAAAGGTATATCGCGTCGGTATTTACGCAATGAGACCGGTTCGTCTTGATCGATGGCTCGCAACAAGGCTACCGTATCATTCGAATCGAACGCAGGCTTCCCCGCCAATAATTCATAGAGCGTAGCCCCCAGCGAATAGATATCGCTGCGACCATCAACGGTCGCTGCATTCCCCCGAGCTTGCTCTGGGCTCATGTATCGCATCGTTCCAACAAGGTCGCCAGAGCGAGTCAATGAAGAATCGTTGCTAACGCGCGCCAGCCCAAAGTCAGCGATCCACAGCTTTCCATCGCGATTGACCAATAAATTCGACGGCTTAATATCGCGATGTACGATCCCTGCCTCGTGAGCAGCATGTAAACCATCCGCCGCCTGAATACCAAAACGAATAATCTCACGCCAGTCGGTATCTACAGCAGGCAACTGCACCGCTCTGCTGTCTTCAGAAACTGCGGAGTCCGATGAGCCAATCTGATTGTAGGCTCCTCCCCTAGATGACATCGCTTCTCGATGATCTAAGGAAAACCCATCAATTCGCTGCATCGCATAGTAGTGCAGCCCCGCCTCGAAACCAACGGCGTATACAGGAATGATGTTCGGATGCTGCAAGCTCGCGGCAAGTTCAGCTTCACGTTGAAAACGCAACATCTGACTTTCGGTAATCGCCTTAGCGGTCGGAAGTACCTTTAAGGCAACGATACGATGCAACGATTTTTGAGTCGCCTTGTAGACGATGCCCATCCCACCTTGGCCGATCACTTCGTGCAAAATGAAATCACCGAGTTCGAAATCCTTGCTCAGTTCTGCTCCCAGAGATAAAGGGAGAAGCGTCCTGCCAGGCAATAACTCCTGCTTTGCAACTGCCGCCATATCATGCAACGCTTGCAGTCCCGAAACACACTCTGCGAGCGTCGTTTTTAACTCGGGGCAATCAGCGGTTAACTCATCGAGACTTAATGTTTCCCCATTCTCCATGGCAGCCAAGTAACGATCGAGCAAGACGCTCAACAGTTCGCGCTGCTCATGCGTCAACTCTTCATCCCGCGCAAAAGGAATCCCCGACGACGACATAGATAGCCCGGTCGAAGAGAGCAACGAAGATGGGGTTAACGAAAAGTCGTTCATTCGATGGGCTCGCAAATCTTCTTGAATCGCTCGATAGCTCGCAACCACAGCATGCGTACACAGCCAGGCTTCTTGCCCGTCTTCTCAGCGATCTCGTCAAACGACAAACCTTGGAGATTGCGATAGATAATCACTTCTTGATATTCAGGTTTGAGTTTGGCTAGTTGTTGACTGAGCAAGTCAACTCTTTCCCCACGGCGACAAATCTCGCTAGGTGTGCCGCATTGGTCGGCGACCATATCTAACGGACTGAGCCGATCCCCACCATCCACACCCTGTCCGGCAGGTTGAGCAAACTCGCGACGAACATCGCGTTTGCGAGCCTGCAGATGTGTTTCAATGGCTCGGTTTCTGCAATTGGACAAAATCTGTCGCAACCAGGAAATGAACTCCCCTTCACTGTCGCCGCGGAAATCCGGAAAGTCACGATATGCAGCCAACATTGCTTCCTGGACTAGGTCCGATGCATTCAGCCGCTGTCTCAACCGTCGATCCAATTGTGTCGAAGCGAGAATACGTAGATAGTTGCGATACTGCTCCAGCAGTTCCCCCAACGAATCAGGCTTGCCCGACTTTGCTTCACGGAGCAATTCGATCATACCACGTGTCATGGTTGAGCCGGTTATCATGGAAGTCCTCTTTTCTTCGGTATCGTCGGTCATCAGGACCAATTATCGCAGTTCGTAATATGGGGTGAATCCTGTCCCCTATCTAAAGCCTGTCTGGCAAGCCGTCTGAAAGTAATTCGCAATATCCCAAAGGAAGGGAAATTCGCCAAATAGCTCGCAGAGAATTCCGACAGTACGTTTCTTGATGGGACGGATTTTCATGCGAAATGTGACACTCAAAAGTGACAAAAATTCCGAAAAAACTCCCATCGATTTTCTTGTCTTTTAGATTCCGTTGCGATTTTGCCCAATTTTTGGCCCAATTAGTCCCTCAAACCGACCGAATTCCGCCGATTTCTAATGCCCCTCCCAGTGAGGCTGCAATTGCCAGCGGACCATTTCACAAGTAGCTATCGCCAGAGTGCAACCCCGCAAGTTCACTTCTAATTAGCCCAGCACTCTCGACCGTTTCGCAAAAAAGTGGCTTATCTCGACGCAGCGATAAGCGGCGATGTAAATCCAAAACTGTGCAACCAGCCCTGTGACAGAATCTTGAGAATTTCTCTCCCTAAAGTTGGAAAGAAATAAGTCATCGAGTAACTAGCCACTTAGTTTTGCCGATGTAACAGGTCACTTGTCCCAGCAGGATTGATTCGAACCATGAACTTCAAAACACGACGCAGTTTGATTCTCGAAAGCCTAGAAGAACGAAAAGTCTTGACAGCCAGTTTTGGTTGGGATGGTCCCGGCCAAGGTAGTTCGGCACTGACCTATTACGTGCAGGATGTTCCTAGCAACTTTTCCTTAAGCCAAGCTGAAGTGGAGTCTGCAATTGCCCAAGCGCTTGATGCATGGTCCGAAGTGGCGGATATCACATTCACACGTGTTGATTCACCGCGACAAGAGAATTCATTAGACTTCACTTTCGTCAATATCGACGGTGAAGGAAGCATCTTGGCTCAAGCCTACTTCCCATCCGACCTCAACAGCAGTTCGCTTGCGGGTGATGTGCAATTCGATGTCCGCGATAATTTTGAAATCGGAAATTCGGAAGGAAATTCGGCCTTCGATTTTCTATGGGTCGCAGTTCACGAGATCGGACATGCCCTCGGTTTGGATCACAGCGATGCATTAGATTCAGTGCTCGAAGAAACCGTTAGCCCATCGCAATATTTCCAGCAACTCTCTGCCGACGATGTCGATGCAATACTGGAACTGTACGCTGCCCAAGATGGCACCACAGAAGATTCGACGGATACGATCGACGATTTTTGGAATAGCGAAGATGAAGCCTTCAGCGACTTCATTCCGGAAAACCATTTTAATGCGTTTCCGCCCTCTCGCTCGTTTCCGCCCTCTCGCTCCTTTCCAACTGAACGGAACTTTTTGAGTCCATTTCCCTTTGCCGAGCAAATGGACTTTCCACACATTGCAGACTTTCAGCCAACCTCCGATTTTCCGACAACCACTGCGATTGACAACTTCGACTTGTGCCCCACAGAAGCAGTCGATGAATTCTTCGCCGACTTTGTCAACCAAATTGCCTGGCTGGATGAGTTCTTTACCGATGAGGAAGACGACATTCCCTCTTGGTTCGCTTAACCCTACAATGAGAGCCTACTTTTTCTTGGCTCCGTAGGGTGATTCGATGTTCGACTTGTGGTTTAAGGGATGGCGCAGGCAACGATTATCTAAGAAAGCTGCGCCATCGCATTGGCCACAAATACTGCAACAGAGCTTCTGGTATTGGGAGTTTCTATCCCCACCTCAGCAATATCGCCTGCTCATGTTGATGCAGATCTTTATCCACGAAAAGGAAATTGTAGTTCCGAAAGAAATCAACTCTGCAGAGCAAGCCAAAGTAACAGTGGCGGCAGCCGCTTGTTTAATGCTGTTAGGATTCGAAGATCTCTATTGCTTCGACCGAGTTCGAACAGTCATCCTACAAACCAAGAGCTTTCAGCAGAAAGTTCGCTCGAGTTCACCGCATGTGGTTAGTGAGGTGCAGGCCGCAGGTGTTTATTCCAAAGGTGGTCCATTAGTTTTGTCTTGGCCTCAGGTGGCCAGTCAATGTTACAGTCCCGAATACACCGCCAACGTGGTGATTCACGAATTCGCACATCACATCGACGACTTGGACGGTGCCGTTGACGGCGAACCACCCCTTCCCCGAAGAGAACAAAGGGCTGCTTGGAAAGAACATTCGCAACAAGCAATGGAGAGGGTCGAAGAATTGGATTCCATTGGAATCAACACGGCAATTGACACCTATGGTTTAACAAACCCCGAAGAATTCTTTGCCGAAGCCTGCGAGGCTTTCTTCTGCAATCCCAATCTTCTGAATGAGCAATTTCCTGAACTGTACGAGCTGTTAATGCAACTCTATCACTTGGATACAAGTGAGTGGTTTCGCTCGATCCACATCGATTAACTTCCCGATGAATCAAGCATTTGCTTCGAGTCATCTTACGCAGTCAACATCCACTGCTAAAATACCGACAGCCCCACTCATTTAGGCGGATGTCTAGATTTAACCTCCTTGATAACAACCTTAGCGCCTTCTGGAAATAATCGTATTGATGCCCCCTGCTTCAGCTTTTCTATCGCGTCCGGGCCGATGTATTGGCCGTAGGGTGTAGAACCCCAGTTGTTTTTGATATATTTTTCAATCTTTAGGTAAAGTGGCTTCGTCATTTTTGAAAGCTCTTTGTCCTCTTGTTGCTCTAGGCGTCCCATCGTTAGCTCATTGTTTACGAACTGGGGCCTAAGGAATGCAAGAAGAGGATCAAACACATCACAGAAAGCATTAAACTTCCCGTAAGTCCTCAACTCTTCTTCGGGCTTCAAACTCAAGAAACAGAATGGGCCCTCAAACGGAATTTGCGATCGGACAGGGTCGCTCTTTCGCCGTGACGGTGGAACAACCACCAACCCTAATGTGGCAGCGAAATCCTCAATTTGCTGCACGTCGAACCTGGTTCCAAACAAGTAAATATCTTTAGCCATGCCTATGCCCCTACTTACTCGTCAGGATTCCAAACACTTGTCCTGGATAAGAGAATTCTATAGTCGCCCAAATTGTGAACTCCCTATCGCCCAGTCTAAACTAATTTCCTGCGCGTAGCGTAGGTCTCATTAGCTGAATCAGCTCAACAGGTTGTGCCGCGACAGGATCAATTGCCACGACGTCCTCGTACGCAGCGTCTAACGAGTTTGAAACCCTGAACTCATACTCTACCAAATAGCCCGCTATTTCCAGTGTGAGTGTCTGTTCTATAGTTTCAACTCTTGTGAGAAGTCTTCCAAGCCTTTTCGGTGAACTCGCTAGGGGTGAATAGTACGGTCTGGTCGTTATTGAAGACTTTGGGCGACGATGCTGCAATAGTTCCTCCAAGAGCTCAATCCAAGGGCATGTTCGACGCTGTGCGAAATCCTCCAACTCAACACGGGACGACTGTAACAATCCGTAATAGTAACCAAGCACATGCCCCCCATTTCGTACGAGAATGTACGTGATGTCACTGCACTATACAGGGTAAGGATACTTCTAATGGATTTGAGTTGGCTGAAGCGAATACTACTGGGTAATCTCACTGATCGATTTGCGCTAGCGGATGGCGTTCAGAACCAAATTGGCTTTAAGAGACGAGCTCCGACTCTATCTCGAATTTGCCATTTGGAAGCCTTTCACGTATTAGCATTACCAAACGTTAGCTTTTGTCGCTATCCATGCCATTGGCTATTCTATTCGCTGGTTCAGTTCTTGGGATCCACTTCATACCTGAGTCGATAGCGACCGAGCGCTTTATCAAAACTGAGCGAAAAAGGATTTGGGGCAACATCGAAAAAAAGACATAACCAACCAGCAACAGCACAAGCAAGTCCTTCCTCCTGAAAATCTGTTGCTGGGAAGTCAATACGATCAATTACAAATTGTCAGCGGGCGCTTAAAAGGGGCCAGTTAGGGGCGCTTTCAAAAGGGGCCAGATCGACAAGGAGGTTATCGGTGATTTTCATGGGAAGTACTTTGTTACTTTCCTTGGAGATGCATCGATGGCGAATAGGCTGGCAATGGATAAAACACAGGGAATTATGCAACTTTTCGCTGCGGGCAT